>MPMU01000042.1 GCA_002238665.1 Gammaproteobacteria bacterium bin55 | reverse complement strand
GTGTTGAATTGAAGTTCACCTGCTCTATACCATGATCATTCGGGCTGCGAATTCAATGTTGGACAACGGCCCATAGCAACACATTCCCGCGCAGATTCTCCAACCTAAGTTCATCGAAACTTCAAATAATCCATGCTATTTTAAGAGACTGACAGGTTTTGTCATTTCGGAACGTCAAAATGTTTGTAAACGATCAGAAATTGAAGTGCAATGGACAACAGACTTCACCCAAACCAATTTTTCCTGAAGGGTTTCTGCAGTAGAGCCCGCAATTGCAACGAATTACATTCATCAGCTAGCGAATACTCAACGACTAGCGACCGTAGGTCGAATAAGTTGATTTTTTGTTTCGAGTGATTTTCGGATAAACAAGTACTAGAAGATGAGCGAAAGTCTCTCAAATCCTAGCCATGGAGAAGCAAATGGTTCAGTTGACATCCCCAAATCACCTCTCGTCGAGTTGGTCGGCCAGGTGCATCAAGACGATTGTATGAATGTACTGCGACGTATCGAATCTAATTCTGTCAATGTGGTATTCGCGGATCCGCCTTTTAATTTGGGCAAGAAGTACAAATCCTATAACGACAACAAGCCTCTCGAGGATTATCTCGACTGGACTAGTGAATGGATTGCCGAGTCTTGCCGGGTGCTACGTGATGACGGATCGCTCTTTATCTACAACATTCCACGTTTGTTAATACATACAGTATCTCTCCTAGCAGGAAAGCTGGAGTTTCGGCACTGGATAGCTTGGAACTCTAACGCGCGACCTTTAGGCAAAACGCTTCAGCCTGCCCATTACGGAATTTTGTTCTACACAAAGAGTCGTGACAGCAAGTTCGATAACGTCCGCGCTCCTCATCAGAAGTGCCGCAAATGTGACGAATTCCTTAAGGATTACGGTGGGAAAAAGCATCGAAGACATTACTTCGGATATCAGGTAAGTGATGTTTGGAGCGATATTCACCGGGTACGGCACAGACGCAAACGTATTGCGGATCATCCCTGCCAACTACCGGTCCATCTTATTGAACGTCTATTACTCTTAAGCACGGATCCAGGCGACGTTTTGTTCGATCCTTTCTGTGGCGGTGGATCCGCAGCAGTTGCTGCAAAACAACTCAATAGACGGTACATCGGAGCAGAAATAGATGCGTCCTATGCGGAGATTTCCAATCAGAAATACCAAGAGGCGAAGCACGTAACAGACGAAACAGGCGCATTCGTCTCAGTGCATCTGGGGAAGGTAGTCTCAATCCGTGACATTGATCTGTGATGTGCACGCTCGGCTTTCATGTATTCCCAGGTACAGACTGCCAACAGATCATGTGTTCGCTCAAGCAAACGAAATGTGGAATTCGGCAATGTCATTGATAGAGGGGTTTCAATCTCACGCATCAACGAACTAAGCCCAATGTGAATTAACTGCGAGCACTGCTTCCGCTTCAACGACTTTGAGCCTCTCGAATCGCTCTTCCTAGAACATGCCCCTTGATGTTCTTAATTGCCGATTAACGATTTCGTTGAAGATGGATCGCTACTTGCTAGTTACCCACTAATCAGATTATCTGCCGACCTGCTTATGAGACACCAGCTAAAAAATCCCCAACTCCAGCTGGGCTTCTTCTGTCATTCGGTCCCTAGACCAAGGCGGATCGAAAACTACGGAAACTTCCACTGCTGACACAAATGGGACCATCCCTACTCGCTCTTCTACATCACGAACCAACACGGGACCCATACCACAGCCTGGTGAAGTGAGCGTCATGGTTACCTGGACTTGCTCATTAGCGATCTTAACACCGTAAATCAGCCCGAGGTCCACGATATTGACAGGAATCTCTGGATCGTGAATTGACCGAAGACTCTCCCACACTTGATCGTCAGAAATCTTGCCATCCTTTGGAGGTTCATGGCGCAGAACCTCAGGCTCAAAACCTAACGCATCTGCGTCCTGCCCCTCTATTCGAGACATTTGCCCGTTATAGACAACGGAGTATGTGCCACCTAGAGCTTGTGTAAGGGTGACAAACACACCTCGAGGAATTTTTATTGGAGTTCCAGTTGGTACCAAACGCGCTTCTACATCGCGTCGGATTGGAACGAGCTTACGTTCCATTTAGAGAGAAACTTTCTCCGCATCCGCACACTGAATCTGCGTTCGGGTTGTCGAATTTGAGCATTGAATTGAGTCCCTCTGTCACATAGTCAATATGTGTACCCTTTACATAATCCCAATCTTTAGGTTCAACGTAAACCGCGACTCCTTGCTCAAAATCAAATCTCTTGGAGTCAGATGGAATCTGTGATACGTAATCCAGTGTGAACGCGAATCCATTACACCCACTCTCTTCAACACCTAAGTGAAGAGCTTTGGCTGTCGCAGTCCGTAATTGTTGTGCTAGATGGTTGATAGCACGTTCAGAAACCGAAATTTCGCTTGGATTAAATGTTTGAATTGTCATAGTTTTTCATCGAAGTAATCGACTAGCCTTGTCAATTGCACTGACTAGGCGATCAACATCCTCCCTCGTATTATATAGAGCAAACGATGCCCGAACAGTTCCAGGAATCCCTAAAGACTCCATTAACGGCATCGCGCAATGATGTCCAGTGCGAACTGCCACATTCTGTTGATTTAGCAGAACTCCAACATCGTGTGGATGACCTTCGTCGAGTAGGAACGACAGAATCGGTCCTTTGTCTGCGCTTGTGCCCACTACCCGTAATCCTTCAATCTGCTTTACCTTTGAAGTTGCGTACTTCAGTAAATCATGTTCGTGATTCGATACCTCCTTTCGGGGTAGATTTTCCAAGTAATCGATAGAAGCAGCAGTCGCAATTGCACCTGAAATATCAGGTGTTCCAGCCTCAAACTTGTACGGCAGGTGTTGATATGTGGTGCATTCGAAACTGACCGATTCGATCATTTCACCACCACCTTGCCACGGTGGCATCTCCTGCAAGAGCTTTTCCTTGCCGTACAGCACTCCGATACCAGTCGGTCCATACATTTTGTGCGCGGAGAATACATAGAAATCGCAATCTAGGTCCTGGACATCTATTTCGATATGTGCCGCTGCCTGCGCACCGTCAATCACAACCAATGCGTTATGTTCATGTGCTTGCTTGATCATTTCTTTAACCGGATTGACCGTTCCTAATGCATTAGACACATGAGTCAATGCAACGAGCCGTACCCGGTTCTTGAGTGACTTTTCGTAGTGTTCAGTATCCAGTGCACCATTTTCTAGTACCGGAATAGTGGAAATAATGGCACCGGTTTGTTCAGCGACGAATTGCCACGGCACGATATTTGAATGGTGTTCCATCTCCGAGATCAGAATGATATCTCCGGCTTGGATGTGGAAATGACTCAGACAGTTGCCGACTAAATTGATCGATTCGGTGGTACCCTTCGTCCAAAGAACTTGCTTCGGGTCTTTCGCATTCACAAAATTTGCTACTGTGGCCCGAGCAGATTCGAAAGCAGCGGTTGCTTCGTCACTTAACGTGTGAAGGCCTCTATGTACATTGGCGTTGTGCCTCTCGTAGTAGTCTCGTAGGGAATCCAACACTACCTGTGGTTTTTGGGTTGTCGCAGCATTGTCGAGATAAACAATCGAATCTTCGGCCGCACGTCCTGTAAGTAGTGGAAAATCCCGCCGAACTTGATCTACATTGAAGGGTTTTGGGTTACTCATTGGCGAGAGCTGATGTGGTCCTTTACAGTCCAAGTAGACGAGTACCGGATTCGTGCCGGACGAACTCACGCAAGAATCCTCGAACCAATATTTCCTGCGCTCTATCCTCTGGAATGCCTCTACTCTGTAAATAGAAGAGACTCTCCTGATCTAAACGTCCAGTAGTAACTCCGTGAGAACAAATCACGTCGTCATTGAAAATGGCCAGTTCCGGTTTTGCGAACGCTTCCGCTTGACCACCCACGGTGAGGTTGTTGTTGACTAAGTGTGCTTCTGTCTTTCTGGCGCCCGGTCTAATGTGGATTCTGCCGTTAAATACACAAGATGCTTGATCCTTTAAAACAGTTCTCACAGACTGCTCAGTCCTACAATCAGCACTGTTGTGGTTCACGGTAAAAAAGTGGTTAACTTGGTCAGCTCCTGAAATTCGCAAAACACCTGTGAGTTCTGCACTCGCTTGCGGTCCATTCAAATCTACAACCACCTCATTACTTCGCATCGGTGAACCTAAACCGTACAGGTGGTATGAGAACTTACTACTGTCTCCAGCTTCGACTCGCACAAATCGGCATTCTGCCTCATCTGACTGATCATTGAGGCGTACCAGATTCAGTCGCGAGTTGGTACCTAACCTGCAAAAGATTACGTGGTTGCCACCAATCGAACTATCCTCAATCTCTAGTTCAGAATCGCGCTCTAACTCAATGTAGAAACACTCGACGGAAGCGGTAAATCCCTCCAGCTGCAGAATTGATTTATTGGCTTCTGGTACTCTGAAGCTTGTACCTTTGCTGAACAGGATTCCATTCAATGTCGTCAAAGACGAGTGACTAAACGTTGTTGCTAGGTCCCGACTAAGAGATTCCTGACAAAAACGACTTACAGTATCAAAAGAAGTACCCTCAAGGTTGTCACTATTTATTACAGTGTAATCACTGGATTCACTTAGTACCGAGTCGACTAGTCGACTTGGATTTTGATATTTCCAACGTTCACTTCTGTATCGCGGTAAACCATGCCTGTACAACTCTTGTACCAACCGCGAGCGATCGAACCACTTTGCATATCGATTCAAACTCTCTAGCCTATTCGCTATTCGAGGCTCAAACACCTCTAATGCTTGATTTCGCACGCTCGAATTAGGCTTCAGCCAACCAATTGAAACCGCGTTCCTCTATCTCAGTAGCCAGAGTGTCGTCTCCAGACCGGACGATAACGCCGTCTGTGATCACATGTACATAGTCAGGTTGAACATACTCGAGTAAGCGTTTGTAATGGGTAATCAAAACAATAGCACGCTCTTCGCTACGGAACTGATTGACACCCTCGGCGACAACTCTGAGGGCGTCGACATCAAGCCCAGAATCAGTCTCATCCAACACTGCCAACTTAGGTTCCAACATCAACATCTGCACGATCTCGTTGCGTTTTTTCTCACCGCCTGAAAATCCTTCATTGACACCACGCTTGAGAAACTCTGAGCCGAGTTGGAGTCCATTAGCCACCGATCTCACTTTCTTCATGAAATCTATGGTGGAAATCTCGTCCTGTCCGGCTTCTTTGCGAAGACTATTCACGGCCGCATGCAGGAACTCCATATTTGAGACACCTGGAATTTCAATTGGATACTGAAACCCCAAGAAAACTCCCTTATAAGCTCGCTCAACCGGCGATAGGTCGAGTAACTCAACGCCATTCAATGAGACTGAGCCTGTGACAGTCTCGTAACCTGGTTTGCCACCGATAATGTTGGCTAAGGTACTTTTTCCAGCTCCATTCGGTCCCATAATGGCATGGACTTCGCCTCTGCCAACTTCAAGATTAAGACCATTCAGAACCGGGCGGCCTTCTACTTTGACCACCAGGTCTTTGATACGAAGGAATGTCAACCGACCGATCCTTCCAGCGATACTTCAAGCAACTTCGCTGCTTCTACCGCAAACTCCATGGGCAATTGACGGAACACATCCTTGCAAAAACCATTCACGATCATGGCAACAGCTTTTTCGCCATCTATACCCCTCTGTTGACAGAGAAATAGTTGATCTTCGCTCACCTTGGAGGTCGACGCTTCGTGTTCTACTACTGCATCCCGTCGCCTTGCTTCGATGTATGGATAGGTGTGTGCAGCGCAGTTCTCACCGATTAGGAGTGAATCACACTGAGTAAAGTTTCGGGATTCTTTCGCACCTGGATTCATGCGCACCAAACCACGATACACGTTCGAACTTTTGCCAGCACTGATCCCTTTGGAGATTATCGTGCTCTTGGTATTCTTACCGATGTGAGTCATCTTCGTGCCGGTATCAGCTTGCTGATGATTATTAGTCAGCGCTACAGAGTAGAACTCTCCGACTGAATCATCTCCTCGAAGAATGACACTTGGATATTTCCAAGTAATCGCCGACCCGGTTTCCACCTGAGTCCAGCTGATCCGTGAACGCTTACCCATGCAAGATCCACGTTTGGTCACAAAGTTGTAGATACCACCCTTGCCTTCCTCGTCTCCTGGATACCAATTCTGTACGGTGGAATACTTGATTTCGGCATCGTCCAGCGCAACTAGCTCAACAACCGCTGCATGCAACTGATTTTCATCGCGCATCGGTGCCGTACAACCTTCAAGGTAACTCACGTAAGCACCCTCATCAGCAATGATCAAGGTCCGCTCGAATTGACCAGTATTCTGTGAGTTGATACGGAAGTACGTCGACAGTTCCATAGGACATCGTACGCCCTTCGGGATATATACAAATGACCCATCACTAAACACGGCTGAATTGAGTGCGGCATAGAAGTTATCAGATTTAGGAACCACCCGACCCAGATACTTCTGAACCAATTCAGGATACTCGTGTACCGCTTCGGAAAACGAACAGAATATCACGCCTTCTTCCGCGAGACTTTCACGAAACGTCGTTCCTATCGAGACACTATCGAATACGGCATCCACAGCAACAGGAGGACGACCTTCAGGTCTTTCAACTCCTGCGAGCAACTCCTGTTCATGGAGTGGAATACCAAGTTTGTTGTAGGTTTGCAGAATCTCCGGATCTACGTCATCCAAACTTTTGGGTTTGTCCCCTCGTGGTGCAGAAAAGTATGAAATGTCCTGATAATCAATCGCATCAAAGGTTACTGTTGCCCATTGAGGCTCATCCATTTCCAGCCAGTGTCGGTATGCGTCTAAACGCCATTCCAACAGCCATTTAGGCTCATTCTTCTTTTGAGAAATCCAATGGATCGTTTGTTCATTCAGCCCTGGTGGCAGAATGTCCGATTCCACATCTGTTACGAATCCGGCTTCGTAAGTTCGCTGAAGAAGATTAGGGGTAGCGGAGAGAGATGAATCAGGCATATTGTGTGGGGTTAGAGGGGCAATTTTAGTGAAAGAGTTGAACCACTTTCAGATAGCTTTCAAGTGCCGTAGCTCGAGTCATTTCGACGCATACAAAAACGTTCCCATTACGATTAATCTCTTGACAATAGTGAAATAAACAATGAGTCTCACCGAAATTCAAATCACCGATCGTCGTGAAATCGCAAAAGGCGTTCCTTTTGGGAAGTACGGACGATATGAAGCTATTTCCGCCACAGTCAAGTACGAAGTTGACCCTCGACATCCTCACAATCAGCGAATTGTTGACTTATCCAAAGTCCATGAACAAAGTGATAAACCTGTTCAATTTGAAGGTAATTTGGTAGTCATTCTGCCTGAGAATCCGCCCGCATGTCTGTTGATCGATGTACCAAATCGAGGCAGGAGGATCACACCGGGTCTGTTTAACAGAGTTAATCCAGCGGTTGCGTTAGAAGATCCATTCAATCCCGGCGATGGGTTTCTTTATAAACACGGTTTTTCAATCGCCGCAATCGGATGGCAATTTGACGTTCAGCAAGGCATGCACCTACGGGTGCCGAACGCAAAGAAAAACGGCGAGGAGATTACGGGTGACGTTGTCTGCCAGATGCAGCCTGGGCGTGACACTCATTCTTTGTTTTTTGGCCAGACGTTAGAACCAACCTATGTCCCTACTGGAACAGGGAAACTTTACCGACGCAAACATACTCGAGCAACCTATGAGCTGGTACCTAGCGATCAGTGGCGTTTTGGGAGAATTAAAGACGGGGTATTTCAGAAATCTGATCAGTTCATCTGCTCTGAACAAGGCTTTGCAAAAGGTACTGTCTACACTCTGGTGTACGAGACTTGTGGCGCACCTGTCGTTGGTCTAGGGTTGTTGGCACTACGAGATGCTACATCGTTCTTGAAATATGCACCTGATTCACCGTTTCACCGCTCTGAGCACGCAATTGCTTACGGTGCTTCCCAGACAGGCCGCGTACTACGGCACTTTCTTTACGAAGGTCTAAACACCGACGAATCTGATCGTCGAGTATTCGATGCGTTGATTCCTCACATAGCAGGAGGACAACGAGGCGATTTCAATCATCGATTTGCCCAACCAGGAAGTATGGGAGTACCAGCGGCGGGGCAACTGTTCCCATTCACGGTCGAGAAAAGTACCGATTCACGTACAGGCAAAATTGGCGGAGTTAGAGACAGAGTGGAGTCCGACGTCAAAATCGTCAGTACAAACACATCCTGGGAATATTGGCGAGGAGATGCTGCGCTGAGTCATGTGAGCACCGACGGAAAGCAAGATGTTGAAGGGTCTGAATACGATCGTTTCTATATGTTCAGTGGTACTCACCACATCAATGGAATAATGCCTTTGACCAAACAGCTAATGGTAAACGGAGAGGAAGTTTGTTATCCGCTAAATACCATCTCGTATACACCTCTAATGAGAGCAGTGTTGATTAACACCAAGCGTTGGGTATTGGAAGGTATTGAACCTCCTGCCTCGCGTATGCCACGAGCAGACGATAGTACATTGGTTCCAACTGAAGCAGTCATTGAAGAGTTCAAGCAACAACGCGATTTTCCCTCTTTACCAAATCCCGATGAGATGACGGGATTATGTCAGGTTGATCTAGGAGATCAAATCAATGAAGGGATCTGCGAATTTCCAGCAAAATTGCTAGCGAACTACCCGACTTTAGTATCGGACGTTGATGGCACTCTTAACGAAATCGCAGGTATTCGGCTTCCGGAGATTGAAGTTCCTATTGGCATCCATACGGGTTGGAATCCGCGACTCGCGAAACATGGGGCACCAGAGCAGACTGCCACTTTCGCAGGATTTAGCTGGTACTCAAATGCACTTGAGAATCTACCACCAAGGAGTGCCGTCAAAAGGAAGGTAGAACAGGTCACCGATCAACTCATTGCTGATCGCTACGTCTTGGAGGAAGATCGAGACCTGGTCATTGAAAACGCGATGACGCGATATGACCTGGCGGCCACTATTCAGACTGCCAAATAACTCGTTCAGAATTCGTTTGCCGTCGAGTAAATCACGACACTAACCTGCTTGGTGTCAGTTATCGCTAAATCTAAAGATTAATTTGGAGTGAGAGGTTTAATCTACCTCCCAAGTACCTCTCTCACATGCGCCTTTACGGTCGGCTTTGTTCCTTTGGAGAATTGACTGAGCTGGTAAATAGAACGCACCAAATATCATTGGAAAGATCAGGAACAGAAAGAGGATTTCTAGATCGGGAAATATCAGCAAGATCAGCACATTGGCTATCGCGGAAAGGACCAATGCGACGCATGATGCAAAGATGCTTTCACCTACAGTGATATGGTCAGTCTCAGTTGACATTCTCGGTAGTGGCTTTTTTTACGTGGGAAATTGAAGGTGAGCGTTATTACTGATTCTAGACCAAGAGCCATCAGAACCTAAATTCTTGAAATCGATGAACCGATCAGTACTGTCAAGGACACAAGACGGGGATCAATTTCGTCTAATAGGATGCGGTCGCATATTACAACATCGGTAGGTAGTTAGAGACGTGCTAGCAAATATGGAAGAAAGCGCTCTTCAAGTACAAACTCAACATGATTGAAATCTACAAGAGCATCGTTTTCACACTTTAGAAACACGCGTAGATTGATCTAGTAAACACGCGTTTATTCACTTCAAAAGTTCGCGTCGGACGCTTATTGAAGGAATTTGTATACCTGAGTGCCACAGAAATTCAACAGGCATTTTTCGACACAAGCTACGTTCGAACATTAATTTGTGTAGACTAAAGCGTACTAGCGCCAATGGATGGCGCATCCTGACGTGGACACCACAGGTTAGTTGGACGTGCACCTTTGAAGCGTCAAAGGAATTCGCAACGTCAAAAACATTGCCTTGGACTTGAGTGACCGACACCAAGGTAATTGAGTCTTATTAGACGTACAGTAAATGTACTCGTAAGACAGGAGGGGATGCTTGAGAAAGTACTACCTCAGCCTGATCCTGTTGTTTATCTGTTTGATAGCAAATGGCCAAGATCCTCCCGCCATGTCTTTTAGTCTGGACACTCTCTTAGCAAGCGAGGGAGAAACGGAAAATATAGTTATTTGTCTACTAGGTAACGACCAAAAAGATAGTCCGACTAAACACTGCACGAATGGCTCGGGCTTGGACATTGCAACGAGGGTTCGATTAAGAATTGACGCCGCTTCTACCGCAACGGAAGGCGACGACTTTAGCGCATTTACCAAACTAATAGATTTTGACGCTGGTGACATTGAGAAAGAAGTACCTATTCAATTCATAGCTGATAGGACAACAGAAGGTGTAGAAACTCTAAGAGTCCGTTTAGAGGCAATACCTAATGCACCCTATACGATTAGCAACCCAGCCAATATCGAATTTGTTATCGTAGACACTAGCTCCGGTGCTAAATTTCTGAATGTAGACGTATTCGGCTACATACTACCTGCTAATACCTGCCCCACGGGTACAAAAACACCCGTTCCTAATGGGATATTCTACGAGAGCAATGGGAGTCAGAACCTAGTTCTGATAATAGACCTAGAAAATGGTCCTGCAACTGTAAGTTTCCAAGCTTTAGATGGAACGACTGCAACTGCTGGAACTGATTTCACCATCAATACGAATGACCTTCCTGGAATTCCAATTGGTGACGCCAATGAGTTTCCAAAATGTGAGATGTCTGAGGGGCAACACGTAGTTTCAACCAAGTACCCCGTCGTACTAAAGATTATTGACGATAGTACGTTAGACCATCCAACTCTCCCCGTTGTTGCCGACTACGGAGGTGTAAGAATCGAAGCCTTGATTGAAACCGTCGTGTTTCAAGGCGCGGTTACCTACGATGGTGTTGAGTACACGGATACCAACGTCATTCACATATTAGACGATGAGTTGGATGTGAGGCTTCAATACACGACTCGTAGCCAATGCGAAAGAGTAGTAAGGAACGGCGTAGAGCAATTTTCCAATCCCTCCGAGTGTACAGATATTAACCATAGCCATACCCCGTCAAGGGGGTGGGTTGGTTACTGTAGAAGTTGCCCTGTTTACGAACCATTGTTCATCACGACATTAGGTACTGTCACGGTTCGATATAAGATGAATGTGAGTAGCAGTTGGCAGTACAAGACACTAAAGACGCTAGGAATAAACGAAGCATGCAGTAACAACAGTGGGTTGTGCCACACTGCACCTGATATTCCAGAACCAGTTACCGTTGAGCCTGATGAAGATAGGAGGAAGTTCATTGTCAGTTGGGAAGCACCTACGTACAAATCTTCGGATCTAAATCAGCTTTTCTATGAATTGCAGATAACGGACGATGACAACGACTTTCCTTGCGAGCGAGAAGATTGTGGATCAATCTCTTTGCTTACCACCGAGGGCACTACCTTTTCAATAGACCAATTCAACGGTGCCGAGTTAGATCGTCATAATCATCCCTACTACATCAGGGTGAGATCTGTGCTTCGAGTTTTAAGTAATCCTCGTCTATGTCGCACTGTCTTTGAAAATTGTGAAGATCCGAATCGTATCCTGTACGACTATAGCTATCAGTATGGTGATTGGACAGAGCCTGTATGTGCTCGATTAGATGATGGAAGTTGCCTATCCGAATCAGCTGTACCTGAAGCTCCGACATTAACTGTAAGTCCTAGAGAATTAGCCATTGAACTGTTTTGGAATGAAGTTGCTGGTGCTGAAAAGTACGAGTATCGCTATCGCCCATCGTCTAAGCCCAATAACAAAACTTTATGGCGATCAATTTCATGTACCTATCACGCCGAGGGAATCTGTAAGTCGAAACAAGGAGGGCTAAACAGTACTGATAAGCACATTTATCAAGTCAGAGGCGTAAACGCTCATAACGCTAAAGGCGTGCCGTCAGTAGAAGTAGGTAACTACACACTACCTTCGGCACCAATCAATCTTGATGCTACTTGGGGTATAGATAGTGTTTTCTTCACATGGTCTCATGTAGCGGATTTAGCTCAATCTTCCATAGTCAGGCATGATTACAGGATTAGAGAAGAGAATCAGAATTTTGACCCTTGGATAGCTATTCCAGATAGTGGAGGCGTGCATACCACCGGTAGACCAAGCAATTTCACTTCCTATCGTTTACAAAACCTACCCAGTGGCACAACTCATTATCTGCAAGTTAGAACAGTGGGCAATATTCTGCTGAGTAACGAACTTGTGCCTAATGGATACGGTAAGGCAGTTCAAGTTGTCGGTACGACCGATAGTGTAGACGATCCTCTACCAACCCAACAATGTGGTGATGGCACTGTTGTAGAAGATCGTTTCACCGATTGTAAGGATTGTTGGGACGGCTCTAATATTCCTTCAGGAAATTCTTGTCCTCAAGGGGAGTGTGGCGACGGTACGGTTGTTGACGATCCAGCCACACAGTGCAAGAACTGTTGGGACGGATCAAACATTCACGTTGACACTTCATGCCCTGCCAGACCTTCACAACAAAGATGTGGCGACGGCACTCCCGTAGGTGATTTTGAGCTTAATTGCAAAGATTGTTGGGACGGCACGAACATCCATAAAGATAAGTCTTGTCCCGTCCAACCCCCAGCGCAACAATGTGGAGACGGTACTCCTGTCTATGATTCGTCTCGCGACTGTCAAGACTGCTGGGACGGCACGAATATTCCTGTAGGTGTGGCCTGTCCACCTCGTCCTGAATTCCCAGTCATCACCGCATACGATGGGACCATTACCGAACCGACGAGAAGTTGTTATGTGAGAAACGCTGCGGACACAGCGTGGGAGATAAAATCAGGGTCGGAATGCACTGACGCAGGGTTAACCTCCGCCTCGCCCTCTTGTATGCCAGAATTTACTGAGAAATGTTGGATAGGCACAGGCAGAACTTCGCTCCAGATTTATTTCACTATGAGTAAGACTTGGAGCCAAGAGGTTAGGGTTCAGTATCAAACAGTAAACGGTACAGCGATAGCGGGCGAAGACTTTGAGCATGCTTCTGGAACTGCTACTTTCACAGTAGGAGATCGTACGAGCTCCGCCTTTTCAATCAGTATTTTGCCTGAGAATGGCGATGTCGGCGACGAGACGTTCTATTTGGAATTGTCTGATCCGTACAATGCAGTTATAGATGAAAACAGCGAAAGTGTAACTGTTACTATTGAAGGGAGATAAGTCTGTCGAAAAATACACTTTTGAAGGAATTCGAAGGTGGTTTTTACAAAAATAAACTTTTAATTCAAAGCGTTAGTTCGACTCCCACTTCGGAATTGTCGTGAGAATGACCATTTTCATCAGACTCTGATGTCGATAAAAATGGGGTGAATCCACATGCCTACGTACTTAGGCATGTGGATAGAGTCCATGAGTAACACATATCGAGCTGTTAAGTTCAGACTTAGAATGCCAAGCAGCTATAAGACCGTGAAACTCTATCGACCGGCGTTAGGGATGGACACATCAGAATGTGGAGGCCAGTGTGACGTAGACCCACTTACTTAAACAAGCGTTTGTGAGTGAGCAAATCAAGCCGTGAGCAATTTAGAAAACAGGCGGTAAAGTAGCTAGAAAACATGCGTTCATCCACTTAGAAAAAGCGCGTTTGAGTACACACAAACCAACCACTAGCGGAATGTGGTCGGAAATTTAGACTAGCTTATTCACAACAAGATGACTAACACTGTCAAGCGGTCCCCCTACTATCACCAAATAGCCAAAACCAGTCCCATTACAACCGAGTAAACCACTCGATAACCTGACTGTATCAACCATAGATTCCAGCTCCAACCACAGAAAGCGGTATCCGATGCCGAAGAAGCTGCAATGAAACCAATCCCAACGACTAAACCTAAGACGGCGCCGCCCATCCAAGTATTGATTCCTAATTGCTGGATCAACACGGCCATGACTATGCATGTCAGCAAGCTTGTGATGAAACTAATAATGAATGGTGTTGGAGACGGTTGAATCTCGTCTTCAGTCTTGCCCAAGGCGGACAACCAGGCCTTTCCAAATACTGGTCCATACCAGACCCAGCCTATGAGGAATGCGACCACCGTCACCACGATAATTGCTATCCAATTCAATCCAACTAAATAGTCCATCAGACTTTCCTTTCAAATTTGACATGGAGAATTTCAAATTTAGCACATTCAAAGCCCCACGCAAGACCGCCGGCTCGCTGAACAATTGAATCTGTTCAAGTGGGACTAGGTTGATTCCCTGTGAGTCCAGGTTAGTAGTTCGAGTAAATTCGATGGATGAGCAGAGAACCGCTGGCAAAGACTTGAGATCAGATGTCATTCCAAGCGACAAAAAGCGAATGTACTTCCCTGGTGCCTTAAACTACTGATGATAAGTCTGTACTCCATCCGCGTTGCCCACTGTTCTATTCCAAATCCACAGTTGACTAAACACAAGACTTCCCCTTCTACATGAAAATTCCTGAATTTCTGTTTCCTCTGATCAATCCAATGATGAAGCTGCTTCTGAATTCACCATTGCACCCACTCATGAGCCACTCAGTGCTGGTGCTGTATTTCAAAGGTAGGAAGTCAGGAAGGAAGTACTCTACTCCCCTAAGGTATCACAGAGACGACGACG
The DNA here is from genome assembly GCA_002238665.1 of Gammaproteobacteria bacterium bin55. Taxonomy (GTDB): domain Bacteria; phylum Pseudomonadota; class Gammaproteobacteria; order Pseudomonadales; family Azotimanducaceae; genus Bin55. The sequence continues at coordinate 9,725 of MPMU01000042.1, read as the reverse complement.
TGGTTCGATGCTTCACTTCCGGTGAAACTAATTGGTGGAGAAATTTTCACGACTCTAGCCCTGCCTCCATCCAGATCAGAGGAGAACGCCAGAATATCGTCGGAAAACTCGTCGATGCTGGGACCGAAGTCAAACGCGACATACTCTTGAACTACCTGCTCGCATTTCCGGCTGATGCCGTCTACCACAATGTCCGCAGACAGAAAGGAATTCTCGTAGAGGAAGATTTAGACGCTGCTGCGGCCCATTGCAGAATCGTGGAATTCTCTAAGAACGTTAGTAGTCTGTAAATCACATATTGGTATAGTGTTTGCGAGGTCGAATCCGGTGTAGAGTGTCGCCACTCGCAGATCGTAGCGCAATCATTAAGTACGACGATGGCTTCCTGCACATTCGTATCCATGCCAATCCGAGAGACAACCAAGCCAACCAGGAATTGATTCAATTTCTGGCTGGGGAAATCGGTGTGCCCAGGTCCACGGTGCGAGTTAGTTCAGGTTCGCGAGCGAGGATTAAAACAATTGAGTTCAAGAGCTTGGAGCAAGACGAACTGATCGATCGAGTTCGACAGACATGCAAGTCTAAAGGGCTGGCTTGTTCACTCTAAAATCGATTACATGGCATACAGCAATCGCGTAGATAACGCTCGAAATGGACCCTCAAGTGGGTCCAAGTACCGAACCGTTAATGGCGTGAGTGCAATTCGAGACGGCGTTAAAACCAGTCAACGACTAATTGATGTCCGAGAAGACCCGCCGAAGAGAAAACCCGACTGGATAAGGGTTAGACTGACAAACTCACCCAAATTCCGTCATTTACAAAATATCGTTCAGGAACACAACCTAGCAACAGTTTGCGAAGAGTCTCACTGCCCCAATATCGGCGAATGCTGGAGTCATGGAACTGCCACGATTATGCTCATGGGCGCAGTCTGTACTCGAGGCTGTCGATTCTGCGCCGTAGACACCGGCAATCCCAAAGGGCAACTTGACTTAGACGAACCTCAACACGTCGCAGATACGGTTGAATTGCTGGACCTGAAGTACGTTGTGCTTACGTCTGTAGATCGAGATGACCTTCCTCTAGGTGGTGCGAAACACTACGCCAATAGCATCAGAGCCATTAAGGAACGGATGCCCAAAACAATTATCGAGGCTCTTACCCCCGATTTTGCTGGAGAGCACGAGGCTATCAAGTGTGTTGTCATTCCGGAGTTATCAGTATTCGCGCACAACATTGAGACCGTGGAAAATCTGACAAGTCGGGTCCGCGATCCTCGAGCGACCTATCGTCAATCGCTGGATGTGCTCGAAACAGCGAAGCAATTAGGTGCCACATCGACCAAATCAAGCATTATGCTGGGGCTCGGCGAAACACGTGAGCAAACCCTGCAAACCATGCGCGACCTAGTTGGTGTCGGTGTAGATTTTCTAACTCTAGGTCAATATCTGAGACCTACCCGACAACACCTACCTGTCGAACGCTATGTACCACCCGCTGAATTCGACGAATTAAAGGAACTCGGTATAGAAATTGGTTTTAAAGATGTTGCTTCTGGACCGCTGGTTCGTTCAAGTTACCGGGCTGACAGACTATTTAGTGGAAAGTTCTAGTCAAGCATAGCTCTCAAATTTGCGACACGCAGCTTCATCTGCCAATTCCTTGATTAATGCAACAGCTTGTTGCTCTTCAAGATACGGAATTTCTAAGGCATATTGACTCCCATCGTGCGCTGCTACATCTAGACACAGTGTCGCCATCTGATTCATCCTGTCAAAAATCGTCCGCTTGAGATTGAGTCCCTGAATCTTTTCAAAAGGTACTACAGTAAACGTACGAACCCACCATCCTTTTCGTAGCAAGATAGCGTCTTTGTCAAGGTGATATTGAATTCTTCGAACATACTCTCGAGTAACAAATACCAACCAACCAATAAGAGGTAATGCGAGTAGTGCAATCCAGACAGTGAACAGCCAGGCGAGGATGCCTATCAACGCGACAAATATCAAGTTTCGTTTAAATCTGCGCTTCCATGCCCTGAATTCAATACCTTCCCATTGCTCAGGGTGAAAATTCACATTCGGTAACAGCACTTCCAGGATCTCAATACCTCGATCCTTATGCAAGAGTGGAACTAACCAACGACCATAGATCTTATCAAGTAGCGAGCCACCAGACTCAACATTCGCAGCCGAAGAGTCGTAGTAAATTGACTGACATTTGAAGATTCGATGTCTCAACGTACTGACCGTTCTCAACAGTTGAAGTCTTCCGACGGGAATCTTCCTACTCACATGAATGATTGCACCTGACCGAATCTGAAGGGTCTCACCATCGAAAGTCAAACGGAAATCCTTGTAAATGGCCAGTGATACAAGTAGTGAAACACCGAGCATAAGTACCAACAAAACAGTCGCTAGAACTAGAAGTGTCACCACAAATATGAAAAATAACTCTGGATCGATGATCTCCGTAAAGAAAAATGTGTCAAAGAGTGAAGAGTAAAACTGCTTGTCAATGAAAGGAGTAATCAGCTCTTCAATAGGAAGCTCTCTGATCTCCTCACTTTGATTTGGTCCATTAATAAGACTGCGTGTAAGGTACTCCAAAAACTGCAACATGTACTGTAGCATGTAGCTAGCGAACATGCCAGCACCAACGAAGCACCATAGGAGCACAGGATTTCGAATGACCGATAGTTTGCATGCGTCAATCGTTTGCATTCTTGCCAACACCTTTCGAGAGCTCTCTACAGCATCGCCAGATGAATTCTTGTCTACGTGATGATCAAAATCTTGTTCTCCCAACGGCTGTTTTTGTAGTTTCTCTCCCAAATAGGCAATTGCGTCTAGAGAGACACCGTTGAGTTCCAAGGTAGCACCTGCTCCGCTTGAAGTTAGCAATTGCAACTTTGCAGATTTACGCCAACGATGGACCGGATTCTGAACATAGTCAATATCGTGAATCTGATCGAACGGGATCACTGTTTCATTCCGACTTAACAACCCTCTCACGAACACCACTTGGTCAGTTTCAAATTTGAACTTAGTCGTCACTCTCTGTATGACAGGAACAAGGACTACTGCTACGAGCGCAAATAATGGTCCTGGATTGAACCCAAATCGACCTTGGAAGATAATCATCAGGATTGCCAGCACCGACCCGAACAAACCCCAGCTGCCAAGAATTGCCACGATAGCATCCACTCTTTGCCATTCAGCAAATTTATTCGTCATGATCGCGAGAGACCTAATTGGCCATCAGTACTTGGTTTTTTCGTGCCGTCTGTCTTCCATGCCGAGCTCTGATGAAACGGAATCGCTCTTTCTTTCCGTAAACACAAACTCTTTACCCACACAATCCGGTCATTTCCAAATTAGAACTTGGTCGTAAATCTACTAAGGGCTGGAATGAGGCAAATAGTGAACAAGATTGTGGCAACAAGAACAAATGTAGTTCGCATTTGAATAGAACGATCTACGATTCAAGACAATCCTGCTAGCCCATGACAAAGAGCAGGGAACCTAGCACATCAAGTCGTTGCCAATCTTCCAATTTACCACTCATCGTAGAGCTGGTACTCCTCAGACATTAATTCCTGTTTAATCCGTTCTGCCTCTTCCTCACGGAGGTATGGGATGCTCACATTCGCAAACTTCGTTCCCGCGGTGAAAACTCGCAGAGTTGCGTACCCAAAAACCCTTTCAAAAAATTTGCTCGATACTGCAGTATGCTGAATACGATTCCTAGGGACAATCTCATGATTACGCGTCAAGACTCCCGTTCTACTGTGGAGGAATGCTTTATCTAAACGGTAAAACTCAAACCTAGGTGCAAGAATTGCAATCACAAATCGTCTTAGCGCTAGGGCTAGGAATCCAATCCCTAGGACGAACCAAACTTGGCTGAGAAGATCGTTGAATTCATCGTTGGGGATCGCATTTACAAACATCCTTACTCCCCACCACCCAATAGATACGAAAACCCAGAATACGAGAGCGTTAAAAACCCTGAAAATAGACGTGAAAGGGTCAATACCAATGAACCCTTCCGCCGTCACCTTGAGAGGCAATTGGGTTTTACGAGACATTTTTCCGGCTAATCATCAGCATGCTTCTTGACAAACTTTCGCGAGTGAAAGGACAGAACTCCGTTCCTTCTTAGCATCAAGAGCGATTGTAGAAATCGTCAGGTACTTTGTAACTCCACAAAGGCTCGATAAGGGCTTGCTTCGTTTGCCATAAGTTCGTCGTGGTTACCGTAGTCCCTAATTTTTCCATCTTCTAGAAACGCAATTTTGTCAGCCCTACGAATTGTCGACAACCGATGTGCAATCACGATCACGATTCTATTTTCAGAAATTCGTTTCAACGATTCTACTAGGACATTTTCTGTCTGCGGGTCCAGTGCCGCGGTTGGCTCATCCAAGATGAGTATCTTTGAATTACGAACCAACCCGCGCGCGATAGAGATCCTTTGTTGTTGACCAACTGAAAGAGTGTCGCCAGATTTTCCTAACACGGTATCGATTCCATCTGGCAATTCGTGAATGAACTCCATGCAACCAGCGGTTTCTAAGGCATCCATGATCTCATCATCCGTGGCATCTGGGTTTGCATTTGCGAGATTCGACCTAATCGATTCGGAGAAAAGCAAATGCTCCTGGAACACATAAGTGGTCATATCGCGCCAAGCATCCATATCCAGTTCAAGTAAATCCGTACCGTCTACCTCCACGCGACCTTCTGTAGGTTGAATGAATGAAGGAATCAAATAGGCTAGGCTGGTTTTGCCAGAACCAGTCGGCCCAACAATCGCTAGAACCTCGTTCATAGCAATATCCAGTTCCACATCTTTGAGTGCTTCGCGACCATCTGGGTACCGAAACGATACATTCCGAATCGATATCCCCTCCGAAATTGAAGTCACGGTTTTGCCTTCTGGTGACTGCTGGTCGTCTTCATTTGGATAGTCGATGAAGTAGAACACGCGTCGCGCCGCGGCAGCTTGATCCTGCAGATTGATCCAGACACGCCCTATCCCACTGAATGTTCCACGAAGTCCCATGTACATGAGGAACAGCGCACCAAAATCACCAACTGTCATATGTCCTTCAATCACTTGGTTGGTGATCAACCACGCCATGAAAAATCCAAGCGGCCATTCGGCAACCGAAATCACCATTCCGATACCAACCCAAACGATGATTTGTAAGCGATCTCTCCAATATGAATGTGCACTTCTTTGAGCGAATTTTTCGGTCTCTTTTTTCATGCCACCAAGACTTTGCACGGCACTCATATTGTCGAGTGTCTCCTCCATGGCATTGGTGGTTGCGGCACCTGCTGCACGCTGATTTTGAGTGACCGTACGAATGTACTTCGAGAGCGGCAGTGACACTATCGCTACTAGTGGAAACATCAATGCACACAACACCATGTAGATGGCTTCAGTCAAGTGACCATACGTAAACCAGATGTTGTACAAGGTTGTGAGCAAGCCCCAGACCAAGAAGAATGGCGCATAGGTCATCTCAGTCACGCATGTATAGAGCATCGGAGTGTCGTATAAGACGCGGTACAGACGATCGCCGGTTCTCTGATCATCCAGTGTGGTCATTTTCGACCGGATCAAACGTGAAAATAAATGTCGTCGCACTCCATTGACGATGCGTTGGGTCAGCCGCACATCGATCCAGAACTCAATGATTCCAAATATCCCACCAGCACCGCTACCACCTGAACTGATAGCATTTTCAGCACGGCTAGCGTTATCCTGCCCCTGATACAGACTTGCGCCTGTACCTTCAGCTCTAGTACCAATCAAGACAAGCAGGAAAACGAATGTAATGGTCATAACCAACATCATATCCATTCGCGTCATACCTTCAAAGACAGCCAGAATCGGCTCAAAATGTGGAGGAAAATTGACCTCCTCCACAACGAGAGGCGTACCAAGAAGCACATGATCTGTGATGACCTTGAAGAACCACGGGAAAAAGAGCAATGTAATTGAGTAAAACAATCGCATGCCCCACTTTGCCACAAAAAGGCCCTTGGCATAACGCACCAATTTCAAGCCTCGAACCATGACACTCCACGTCTCAGAATTAGACATCTGGGAGTCCAGATCCAATTGATCGTCGAAGTCCTCAATGGAGGTGAAGCCACTCTTGATTGAATGGTCGGTCTGAGTAGTATCGGTCTTTCGATCAACGTCTCGACTTGTAACCATCGTTCTCTACACCTATTCTGCTAGGGTCGCAGCGGAGCCTACCGTTTCCGCTTCTACAAACTGACGGTAATCACCATTGGTCTGCGCCATAAGTTCGTCGTGGTTTCCGATTTCGCTAATTTGTCCATTCTTCAAGAATGCAATTTGATCGGCGTTTCGAATGGTCGATAATCTGTGAGTGATTAAGAAAACAACCTTGTCTTTACCCCAATCAGCGAGTCGAGACAGCACTTCGTGTTCCGTTTGTGCATCCAGCGAGGCCGTGGGTTCATCCAAGATAAGAATGGGTGTATCTCGAATCACAGCCCGTGCGATCGTGAGTCTTTGGCGTTGCCCAGCAGACAATTTGCTACCACGTTCGCCCAACTGCGTCTCATAGCCATTCTCTAGCTGTTCGATAAATTCACTTGCACCTGCAATTTCTGCAGCCTGCTTGAGCTCTTCATCGGATTTAGTATCAAGCGCGTATGCGATATTCTCCTTGACCTTGCCGGTGAAGAGGATATTCTTCTGCATAGCCAGCGCAGTGTTTTCTCGAATCGACTCAAGAGAGAAAGTTCGCACATCTTGGCTGTTGACCAAGATCTGTCCTTGCTGAGGGTCGTAGAGTCGAAGTAACAACGACATGAGTGTGGACTTACCCGAACCCGTACTTCCAACTATGGCCGTGATATTTCCTTTGGTTGCCTCTAGGCTGACACCCCTTAGCACGGGTGCATTGTCTTCGTATCCGAAATGGACATTGTTCCAGGATACCGAATCGACTTCAGATGGGAAATCTACGGGTTCCTCTGGTTCTTCCACCAGAGGTTTGAGATCCAGAAAATAGAACGCACGTTCGAGCCCGATGAATAAATCTTGAAGTCGACACCACAAACCGACCAAGTCTCGTCCTTCCCGGCCAAGTCCTTCCACTCGGTCCTTGGCTTGGTTAAACAGCGCGAAATTCCATACTGCAAAACCTACAACCCAAACCATGAACGATGGCACGTTGCTACTTCTCTCAAGCACGGTCCAGCGAGCAAGCACGTACTCGAAGCCGATGACCACTAATCCACCCACCATGGCACAAATCAAGCCTAGTCCGACGATCGCAAACCTAATGTAAAGCGCTGCATCAAGAGCTCTCCTGGAGTCCTTGTCAAAACGGTCTAACGTCATGTTCTCCATCTGGTTTGCTTTAATGACCTTTAAGAGCGTGAAGGTTTCCTGCAATCTTGAGGTGAACTCACTGTTGGCCACACGATTCTTGACCGAGAGGCGACGAATGGTGGGCGTCGCGTAAGCCGTGACCACTATCATCGGTACAGCCGTGAACAGGATTGCTAGTCCAAGAATGGGATCAAAGGCGATTAAAAATCCCATTACGATGATCAGATTAAATATCCGGGTGAGAGGCCCAATGACGCACTCCGTGAGCACGCTCACAATCATTGAACTGTCTTGATATATGCGATATATAGCATCTCCCGAGCGATGGCTCTGATGGAATGACAGAGACAAATACTCCAGCTTTTCCACCATGGCCACCCTTAGGTAGTGGTTCACATTCTGCCAAACCCAAGCGGGGTAGTACGTGTACATCCCAGTTAGGACCAGTCCACACAACACGCCTATGAAGCTATAGATCAGAAGACCATTACGCACATACTTGCGTTGGGCTTCCGTAAGATCGGTACCGCCAAAGCCTTTATCCTCAACTTCCTGTAGTTCCTCTTCAGTTAGAAACTCCGGTTGTAAGTAAGTGTTGTCTGCTAGTAAAACAAATGTTTGGAACGGCTGCAACTTGTCGTTCACCATCATTTTGTTGTCCCACAGATCGGAGAAAATGAGTCCCGCAATGGTGTACGCAAGTGTCAGAAGGACACCTGCAACAACAAACATGACCATGTGAATCATCATGGGCATCATGAATGGAATGGCTCGGCCAATCAGTCGAACCATCTTTGACAGCTTCAGTGGTGGAGGTTGGCTAGTGTCGGCCAGTTCCCGGGCACTATCCTTTTGGCTAAATCTGACCAACTTGGAGGCGAGGACGGACATCGCTCGTGAGCGGTAAAACCGCTCACCGATTCGTCTGAAGAACTTAATCATTGCCTCTTCACGAGCAAAAGTGGATTCACGCTGTTGCTATTCTTAAGAAAGAGTAGGTTCTGTCACTAGCACATATTGGGAGCAACAAGCGGAGGCATACTTAAAAGCGACCATAGAAGCTTGCGCTCGCTCACTTGAAAATCCTTTTTCTTCAGACATTAGAGTCTGTTGAAAAACGCGGATACTCACGAAAATTCCGAAATGGAATTCAGTATCAGAAATTGATATATAACGATTTGCGATCAACCATTCAACCGAGAATTACTTCAAAAGCGACTTTTTCAACAGTCTCATTATTGATTTAAACACATTTGAGGAACATTTGGCGGGATTCTCAGCACGATGTTGTGTTTTATTCATCCTTCAGATGTACAAACTGATAGGACTTGAACACGAAATCTACAGATTGAGCAGGACATTCGGTGCATTCCAACCGTCCATTAGGCTTCCAGTCCATGTATTTCCACAGTACCTCGATCTCCGTCAATCGAGATCATTTGTCCGTGTTGAATCCGTTTAGTGCCGTTGCCAACACCAAGAACAGCTGGTATTCCATACTCTCGCGCCACGATCGAACCATGTGCAAGGATGCTACCGACATCGGTTACCAGTCCAACTGCATGAGAAAACAACTGGGTCCAAGCTGGGGTAGTTAACGGACTCACCAATATAGTTCCAGGTTCCATCTTGTCGAATTCGATCGCATTGGTCACGACACTGGCCTTCGCGGTGACTCTACCCGAACTCACCGGAAATCCTCGTAGCTGAACCGAGTCTTCATCATTCAGTATCTGAGTTTCCTTGAATGCGATCCCATCAATCTGACTGGCTTCCATTGGCAATGTCCCGGGAGGATGGTGTCGCTTTCTTGCGTCTCTTAGCTCCCGTCGCTCGGTAGATTTCTCAAGGTACTGGTCGATTGGCGAACCTCCTGATAAACCGTTGATGATTTCCTGGATCTCCAATGAGGTCAAAAAATAGAGATCTTCATGGGTACTCAAGCAACCAGCATTTGTAAGCCGAGTACCCAATTCTTCAACCATAGTACGAAGTACGTTCCATGTATAACCGAATAGGAACGCTACCTCCTCTCGGATGTAGTTGTACTTACGTGCAAGCCACAGTCTGAACCTAAATTGCCAATACGCCAAGCCGTTCAGAAGGTCCGAGACTTCTGCAAACTTTTCTTCTCTGATCCGTGTTGCGCGAGTATCTTGATCCGTAGGGTCGTAGTCTGAATCACTGACCATTGCTCTTAATGAGGCGAGCAATGCTGAAGGATCCTCGATCTGCGTGGCCTCAATGAAATCCATGCTATAGCCTTGGTGTCCGTAAATGCTTAAATAGCGATCAAGCGCGTCCAAAACAGGTTTACAGTCATTGCGATTACGCAATTT
>MPMU01000182.1 GCA_002238665.1 Gammaproteobacteria bacterium bin55 | reverse complement strand
CTACATCGTCTTCTGGATCGTAGCTGAGTTTTTCGACTAGATGTGTTCGAGCTACTAGCAAGTCCTCCAACTCTTCCTGTATACAAGCTTCGTTATCTCTTAACGATTGCATTGAATGGCTGGTCGAGTTCCAGACTTCCTCTAATCGAGCTAGTGACCTTTCAAGTAGAACATCCGACCCGTTCTTTACTACGACCGAATCGCCAGCTGTCGTTTTTCCAATTACTCGACTGAAGAGATTTTTCCGACGCGCCGTAGAAAGCACTCGTTCGACATCGCTTGTTCGAAGCTCTAGTACAACACCTATTTCTTCATTGAATAAGTCTGCTTGCCAGTCATTCTGGCAATGCATCTCTATACCAAGCTTGCTCGCAAACGCCATTTCAAGGCACGTAACGAAATAACCGCCATCGGAACGATCATGAATTGCCAGAGTAGTGTCGTCAGCGACTAATGACTGAGTTAACTCGAAGAGATCTTTTAGCTTTATTGGATCAACGTCTGGAGTTTCGTTTCCTAGCTGGCGGTAAGACTGCGCCAGGATACTGCCTCCCAATCTACACTCGTCACTCGGTGCGAGTAAAACCAAGGAATTTCCTGGACCGGACAATTGTGGTGTGACTGCATTTCTGACATCAGATACTTTGCAAAACGCAGATACAATCAAAGTTACGGGAGACGTGACCTCATGATTAACCTCCCCTTCCCGCCAAGTGGTTTGCATGGACAGACTGTCTTTTCCAACCGGAATTGCAATACCAAGTTCTGGACAAAATATCTCTCCAACTTCACGTACTGCCTCAAAGAGAGCTTGCTGTTCACTAGCAACTTTGGATGCCGCCATCCAGTTTGCAGAAAGTACGACGTTTGAGAGGTCTCCAACGTATACGCCGGCGAGATTAGTGAGTGCTTCTCCAATAGCCAATCTAACTGACGCGACAGGATTTATGACTGCAACTGGCGAGCGCTCTCCCATCGACATCAATTCGCCACTAAAACTGTCATAGCCAGTAATCGTGACAGCAGCATCGCCGACTGGCACCTGGTATGGTCCAATCATCTGTTCTTGCGAAATCAAACCTGTAATACTTCGATCACCTATGGTGATCAGA
>MPMU01000181.1 GCA_002238665.1 Gammaproteobacteria bacterium bin55 | reverse complement strand
CTACATCGTCTTCTGGATCGTAGCTGAGTTTTTCGACTAGATGTGTTCGAGCTACTAGCAAGTCCTCCAACTCTTCCTGTATACAAGCTTCGTTATCTCTTAACGATTGCATTGAATGGCTGGTCGAATTCCAGATTTCCTCTAATCGAGCTAGTGACCTTTCAAGTAGAACATCCGACCCGTTCTTTACTACAACTGAATCGCCAACTGTCGTTTTTCCAATTACTCGACTGAAGAGATTTTTTCGGCTTGCCGTATAAAGCACACTCTCCACATCTCTTGTTCGAAGCTCTAGTACAACACCTATTTCTTCATTGAATAAATCTGCTTGCCAGTCATTCTGACAATGCATCTCTATGCCAAGCTTGCTCGCAAACGCCATTTCAAGGCAGGTAACGAAATAACCGCCATCGGAACGATCATGAATTGCCAGAGCAGTGTCGTCAGCGACTAATGACTGAGTTAACTCGAAGAGATTTTTTAGATTTATTGGATCTACGTCTGGAGTTTCGTTTCCTAGCTGGCGGTAAGACTGCGCCAGGATACTGCCTCCCAATCTACACTCGTCACTCGGTGCGAGTAAAACCAAGGAATTTCCTGGACCGGACAATTGCGGTGTGACTGCATTTCTGACATCAGATACTTTGCAAAATGCAGATACAATCAAAGTTACGGGAGACGTGACTTCATGATTGACCTCCCCTTCCCGCCAAGTGGTTTGCATGGACAGACTGTCTTTTCCAACCGGAATTGCAATACCGAGTTCTGGACAAAATATCTCTCCAACTTCACGTACAGCCTCAAAAAGCGCTTGCTGTTCACCAGCAACTTTGGATGCTGCCATCCAGTTTGCAGAGAGTACGACGTTTGAGAGGTCTCCAACGTATACGCCGGCAAGATTTGTGAGTGCTTCTCCAATAGCCAACCTAACTGACGCGACAGGATTTATGACTGCAACTGGCGAGCGCTCTCCCATCGACATCACTTCGCCACTAAAACTGTCATAGCCAGTAATCGTGACAGCAGCATCGCCGACTGGCACCTGGTATGGTCCAATCATCTGTTCTTGCGAAATCAAACCTGTAATACTTCGATCACCTATGGTGATCAGA
>MPMU01000180.1 GCA_002238665.1 Gammaproteobacteria bacterium bin55 | reverse complement strand
GAAGGTGCTGTAGGCAGAGGATCCAAACCAAAGGCAGGATTGGTTGGGTACACCACCTCGAATTTGAACTTAGCCGGAAGCACGAGCGACCAAGACGCATTTTTTCCTATTCCCAATCATCTAGCTTCTCCTTTGAAAATCATGCTTGAAGGGCCGATAGGAGCTGCGGGATTCAATAATGAGTACGGTCGTCCTTGCCTCAACGGGTACTTCAGAACCTTTGAATACCAAGATGCAACTGGGCGACAGTGGGGGTACCACAAACCAGTAATGATCGCCGGCGGGGTTGGGAGCATTGCTGAGTCAGATGTTCATCCAGCAGGTCCTACCGAAGACGTCGCTTTAGTGGTGCTTGGCGGGCCTGCAATGTTGATCGGATTAGGTGGTGGTGCTGCCTCGTCCATGAGTTCTTCAGCGGAAAACGTCGAACTGGATTTTGCGTCAGTTCAACGAGGAAATCCTGAGATGCAACGTAGGTGCCAGGAAGTCATTGATCGTTGTACTTATCTAGGCGACGAGAGTCCCGTCAGATTGATTCATGATGTGGGTGCCGGTGGATTGGCAAATGCATTTCCCGAGCTAGTTCATGATCTGGGAATAGGGGGCACATTTCAACTAGAGAAAATTCCTTCCGCAGATCCCAGCCTGTCTCCGATGGAACTGTGGGTGAACGAGTCACAAGAGCGTTATGTACTCGCAGTCCATCAGTCGCGGTTAAATCAATTCACGAAAATCTGCGAGCGAGAACGTTGTCCCTATGCGATCGTTGGCACTCCCAACATCACTAATCAACTCAAACTTCTCGACTCGAATACTCAGTCAAAACCGGTCGATATGCCTCTAGTAGATTTGCTAGGTAATCCGCCAATTCCGCAAATCTTCTTAGAGACGACAAGCAGATACTCCGAACCTCTCTGCTTACCTGGAGAATCATGTGAATCCGCGTTAGAAAGAGTTCTGCAACATCCAACGGTAGCATCCAAAAAATTTCTGATCACCATAGGTGATCGAAGTATTACAGGTTTGATTTCGCAAGAACAGATGATTGGACCATACCAGGTGCCAGTCGGCGATGCTGCTGTCACGATTACTGGCTATGACAGTTTTAGTGGCGAA
>MPMU01000041.1 GCA_002238665.1 Gammaproteobacteria bacterium bin55 | reverse complement strand
TCACAGAACTTAACTATCTCGCGGCGCACCTCTTCCTCATTCGTGAGCGTGTTTGGGTGTCTACTCAAAAACACGTTCTCTTTAGTTGGTGTCATGTTTATCGATTTGGAAGGGTTTAATGGGAGTTTTTCAAAATTCTTTGTGTAGTCATGTATATACGCTCCCTCACTTAAATGGCTTGCGGGTAAAAATCTAGTTGCACAAGCATTGGGACAGCGGTGAGATAGAGAGCAGTTTGTATGGGGCGGTCATCGAGATTTCGATAAATCGAAGCATAGGAATTCAGCTGTGGAGCATACCTCTCTTTCATCGTAGTCATCTCCATCTCAAGGTCATCTGTCAATGCAGAAGTTTTGTAATCCACTATCCATCGAATACCTTCGTCATCCACGAAAGTCCTATCGACGATCTTTTCTCTGAATGTGTCATCCTCGAAGACATGGGTACTCACTTCTGACTCAGACTCTATATGTTTGTTGTTCAATAGCCACTTGCCATTCGGGTCCTCAATAACCTGCTGCAAGTGTTCTTGTACGGTCCTAAGGACATCGACAATCTCTGCGCCATCGAATCCCTTGGTGCGCAGGTTGTTTCGCCATTTGGCTAATACTTGCTCATTTGGAGATTCAATCTGGCCAAGACGCGTCATCCGGTGAAGTTCCGCATGGACGATGTCGCCGATCTCGATTGCTTTGTTATGAAGTATTTTTGCTAAAAGATTCTCTGGTTTTCCGCTGGTCTCGTTCGCCATGTACACACTTGGTGCTAATGAAGTCTCAGCTACCTTGGGCATATAGTCCTTCGGTGCTAATCGATAGTCGGCCGGCAATCGCGACCACATCCTTGATTCAAACTTATGCATGTCTGGACTGTCGTTTTCTCGTTCATCGCCGGGTGTGTGCACCAAATGAGTGAAGTCTCCGAACTCAACTTCCGCATCCTGCAGAAAACCTAGAAATGTACGCGGATCAGATTTAGCCTCTACACCATACAGGTAAACTCCTAGCTTGGCACGGGTCAGCGCTACATACAAGAGTCGTCTGGCTTCATTCGATGATCGCCGAGAGTAGTACTGATTCAGGACATTGTGCATTTCATCCCGGTCTCCGTACTTATGAACCGAAAGTAAGAAATTTTCTTCGTAGGGTTCCACGTACAAAATAGGTTTTTCTTCACCTTTTGTAATTGCGCCTAGGTCAGGAATGAAGACATAGTCCCACTCAAGCCCTTTTGCCTTATGGATAGTCATCACCTCGACCCGAGCGCTTTCATTTTTTTCAGTTGCGAAAGTTGAACTGATCCAGTTTTTTATTGTTTGGGGACTCAATTCACTAATTGAGCAATCTTCAACATACTCAAGGAATCGTGTAGCGTTTAGTAGCACTTGGTCGCCTTGGTAGGCGTGAGTTCCACCGAGCCGATACCAAAATCTCTCAAGCACTGAACGGAATGGTCGATGGTCTTCTCTCTGTGCTTCCTCGAAAGCTATGGTCAGTCGTGCCACGCGGCTTTGCGAGGTGGTCGACCACGATTTGAGCACCTCCCAAACATTATGTCCTTCGTTGATTTCCTTATTTAACCTTTCAATTTCGTCCAGCTCTATACCGACCAGCGGTGAAAGTAGCACAGCAAACCAGGAAACTTCATCCGTTGGATCAAGCAGAATCGACGAAAGTGAGTAGAGATCTTGAATGACGGGTATCTCTTCTAGTTTCTGAATTTCAACACCTCGACACTCAATGTCTTTGGCACGGAGCTCTTCTAAGTAGGCGTTAAGGTGTGTCTTGGTACGGACGAGTATCGCGACTTTTTCATCTGGATGGGTGTTCTCGAGAAGTGCTTTCAGATCTTTTGTAAGCTCATGCGCCTCCAAGTACCTTCCAGTATTGGAGTCTTTGGTTATCAGTTTTTTTAGAGAAACACTACCCCTCATTTCTTTAAAAGCCTCTGACTGCGAGTAGGCAACCTTCCCGGTGAATGAATGGTTTTCAGTACCAAATATTTTTGGAAAGAGCTCGTTTATCCAACCAACCAAATCAGGAGAGGAACGGAAATTTTGCCTGAGTTGTAATGGTGTCAGTTCTCGATTCCTCATTCCATCCTCGGCAATTCTTAGGAAGTTCTGAAGGTTCGCCTGACGGAACATGTAGATTGATTGCATTTGGTCCCCGACCGCAAAGAAAGTATTGCCGTCATCAGGAGTCCAGCCACTCATTACGCAGTCGAGTAGCTGACACTGTGCTGCCGATGTATCCTGAAATTCGTCAATTAAGATGTGCTTGATGCGATAGTCCAGTGCCAACATTAGGTCTGTTGGACGATCCGAGGGATTCAAAGCTCTTCCAGCACCAATGGCAATTTCAGTGAAATCGACAACCTGCCGTTCCTCAAAAATATCGGACAGTTCCTTCACAGCGGTGAGAAGCAGAGCACCGTAGTCCCGGATTACCTGTTCATTCCGCTCGTCCCAAGGCTTTGCAGGTAGTAGCCTTGCAAAAAAGAGTTGGTCTACTAACATAGGATCACTTTGAATTTCATCCAGCAACGATTTCATGGTTTCTTTTTTGTCCTTGAAATCGGCTGCTGTCAATTTGGACCAAGGTTGAGTCCCAGCAGGGAAGCCAGTTAATATATTGACTGATCTACGAACAGTTGGCTTACTGGTTTTCGTTAGGACAAGTTCGGCGAAAAACTGGAAGCCCTCCACGGATTCAAAACCTGGAAATGAAGTAGCTATCTTTGCTCTTTCATCGTGTGCCGCGGTATTCGCCGCGAATTTACAGAGATCCTCTACTTGCTCCCAGAACGCTATATTCCTACGCTCCCAAAGTTCATTCATGGAAGCATTGACGAAGGCTTCTCTCGTGGCACTGATTTTTTCGATGAAATCATCTGGCACTCTGCTGACTTCACTTCTGGCACTTTCCATCACTAGTTCAATCCAGTGTTGACGCGATGCCAGCATTTTTGCGATTAATCCAATTACTTGTGGGTGGTTGTTGTCCAGAATGCCTAGTGCTCTACTAATAGGAAGACCTAGTGCTTCAGAATCCGTCGAAATCAATTCGAGCGTTCTTTTCGCTGCCTGTTCGTAGAGTGGCTCACTGTCTTCAGTTGGTGCGAATTCCATATTCAACATGCTTCGATAAGGCATGCGTTCAACGAGGCCCTTGAGAAAACTATCGATAGTCTGAATCTTCAGACGTTGCGGATTAAGTTCGATCTGCCAGTTTCGGCTTTCATTTCGCCAGATTGCCTTTGTAGCCTTTTCAGAATGGTCACGAATTTCTTTCATCACCCGTTGAAGCATTTCGTTGGCAGCTTTTTTCGTGAAGGTGATAGCCAGAATTTCCTCTGGTTCGTTCACAGTAGCTAGTAGATTCAAGTATCGCTCTACTAATAGCGTGGTCTTACCGGACCCTGCAGGTGCTTGAACAATGAAAGAACCAGTAGGATCAACCGCGCGCTCACGAATCTTGATATCACTTGGTTGCTTGGGTATTCTTCTCATATTACTCACCTCCTTCAATCTCAAATTTCCTACACAGGTTTTGTAAAGTGCAGTATCTACAAACCGAAACTTTCGGTGTTACGGTGGCTTCGCCACTTAAATAATTCTCAGTCAAGTCCTTGAGTGCTCCCGCCCACCTTTGTACAAATTCCGATAAGTTTCCGCCAAATTCTGTCTGAACATCATCGATCTCACTTGCCAGATATCTTCGAGTTTGTATCCCAGACTCTGACTTGTCGACTTGAGTATTTATGACTTCGTAACCAAAGTCCTCTATCGGTCCAAATTCAGGATCCTCTTGAAGTAATAACTGCGAATAGAGAGGCATTTGTGTGTCGACCTCTTTTCGTAGCCATGGTTCCAGTCCAGCTAGACTCCATTTGGTAGGGCTGACCTGTCCGGTCTTGTAATCAATAATCTCGACATGAGATGGACCGATGGCTTGAATCTTGTCAATCCTTGGTTCGAACTCAAACGGCCCGATTTTGATTTCTCTTCTTAGTTCCGTGCCCAAGATCCTAAATTCCTCTTCCATGACTTCAAGAACTTCCTCGTCCCATGTCCTCAGCATCTGTTTCAAGATCTGTTTTTCTTGGTATGCGAATGCTTCAGGTAGGTTGTATCTCTTCCGTGCGAGGACCTCTTCAAGGTATGCATCTAGACGGGCGTCGTCTTGAATCACTGCACGTATTTCAGCTTTAGTCTTGTGCTCATTCGTGATTGACTCAATGGCGTCATGGAAGTGATGACCCCGACCGGTATAACCGGGGAAAGTGCTGGGTTCATCTTTTTCAATTTCTACGCGAAGTCGATTCACGAAGAACGCCTTGAATGGACAGTTTGCTTGATTATTCAGCATGCTCGTCCTTTGCCGTTTCTGATCTCCTACTACTAGTTGAGAGCCTTTGTTATTGGTGTAGTTTTCCATTTCAAGGGACGGTTGGTCGAGTTCCCATGGATGGTGCTGCGTGACCATGTAAGCGTGTTTTGCCAATACACTCTCAATGCTTGTTGGCTCGGACTGAATGAGAGCGCTGTGTACTGTTTCGGAATCTTCCTCTTCCTTGGAATAGGAGAACATTAGATCTGAGGAAGAGCCATACCAAGCATTCATCATTTCTATAGAGAATCTCAGTTGATCTTGAGGGGTGGTTCTCCTAATTTGCGCCTCTTTTTGCATATGCAGAGGAAGTAGCGCGTTTGGACGTACCCGCGATGGCCACTTGGTATTTGCCAACCCACTTACCCACAACGCGTCGAATTTCAAACCTCTAGATTGACTAATCGAAACAATCTGTATAGGTGCGACCGGATTAGTGTCCACAAGTGGTGTAGACGGTCCTACATGTCGCAAGAAATCCACAAACTCCGACCATGAGGAATTCTCAAGGAATCCGGAATTAACCGACATGTTGGAGAGTGCGTCGGCAATGCGACTTTGGATCAAATGTGTGAAGGTGTTTTCAGCCGCCTCCTTCCAACCACAATCTCTCAGGATTTCAATTAGTGTTTCTATGTGCCTAGCGAAAGAAGTGTTGTGCCTCAATCTACGGCGCGACAGGATGGGAAACTTCCTTAGGAACGTTCTTACTGTATTGTTTTTTGCTTGAGATGCATATCTGGAAAGCGATATGTACTCCGGCCAAGGCTTTGAAAATGTTCTTGGGATTGCAAGTCGAGAGAACGTCTGCGAGTTATGAAGTGGTTTGAGTTCCGAGAAGTGCAGAGCTCCCTTAGTCCAACGAAGGAAAGTGTCAAGCTCGTGCCATTGGTTAGTCGAACCTAAAGTACGATTTGAGTGTAGATGAATGACTTGCCCAATGTCGTTAACCTCGGGAAAAGACCGTTCAAATTGGCGACGTAACTCCTCGGGTGAAGAGCCTCCTGATACGATTCCAATCCTCGCACCATCGCCAAGAGAGTTCAGCTTCATCCTTGCCCAGACACCCATGGCGTTCAGTTCTTCGCTAGGTGTTGAGAACGCTACCAGTGCACCGTGAGGATTGAGTGTTGTTTCCTGTTGATCTGGTGAGACTTCAGATTTTGTGCTTCTTATTGCATCGAATAAGCGGAGTTGCATTCGATACGGTTCGAAAATGTGATGGAGTGTCACATTTGGGATTTGGATCACACCATCTTCAATCGCTCGAATAAGCATGTGCTCAAGTTCTGGTCTTGTAATTAACTCCTGCTCGTCCAGTAAGTTCCTGAGACGATCTATCCATTGCTTACACAGCTCGCCATTTTCCGTGCTCGTAACGTCGTGCCACACGGGCCATAGATCCCAGTTCCACGCGATGTTCCAAGCACCTTCCAACTCCGAGGCGTGTTTCAAGACCTCGCGGTCCGGTACGGACTGAGTGATAGCTAAGCGCAGAGCTTCATCCGAAATCAGTGTTTTTTGCGCGGCTGAATACCCTCGTTCCTGTAGATCCCGATATAGATCCGTTAACCAATGGTGGTAAGGAACAATGTTGGGCGTGCGCCAGGTGGTGATGTCCAACGCAGTTTGGTGTTGTTGAAACGCTAATTGGAGTTCTCGGCGATGGCTCTCTGATCCTGTGACCACAATCCCGGTTTGCGCAGCTTTAAAAAGCTCAGGTCCTGCCTCAATTAGAGCTCTTCTCATAAATTACTCCCTTGATTGATGTCAATAGTTTGTCTTGTGTTGCGAAATCTAGAACCCACGACTGACAAAACCTGTCAGTGTCAAATTTTTTTTGAATCGAGAAGGTCAATCTTCCACAGAGGTGCTGAATTCAGTAATATTCGCACCGCGTGAATTACCAACACATTAAATAGTCGTATGTTCAAGATGCTTTGGCAAGATTTCGTAGAGAAATCTTGGGTTATGAAACTTGTATTGATCTGGGCGTGGCTTTGCGCAGTCATCATGATCTGCGCGTTGTTCTCACCTTACTTTCAAGCTGTCATCGATAGCTTATAAACACGAAAGAAGCAGTGTAAAGTGATTGGCTAGGTGCACTAGGCCAGTCTTCTTAAGGGAAACGTTCTAGCAGGACTTTCTTAGCTTCATTCAATTCTGACGACAGATAGCTCGACCCACCTTTGTCGGGATGTAGTCGTTGAATCAAGCGCTTGTATGCTTCAATGATCTCTTCTTTAGAAGCAGTTTCCTCAACACCTAGGATCGCGCAAGCTTTGGCGACGTCCATAGTGTCTTCTGATTTCGAGGGCGCGTCATCCTCATCCGCTGTGTCGACTTCAATGTCTGGATGGTAGCGATTGATGAAGCTACTAAGGAGACGAATGGATTGTTGTTCCTCTAGTTCGGCATAGAGGACTAGGAGCTCTTCTTTACTCAGGGAAGCTAGTGTCCTTCCAGTAAATGTCCCCTTGAGAACGGTTCCGGAGAGTTCCTGCGTTTGGTGGTTCAGCTCCATTTTTAGTTCTGAAGTCTGGGTCTCAGACGTATCGGGTGCGTCATTCCGGGCAGTTCCGAACGGATCAAATCCGCCCATAGACCCGCCAAATGCGTTTCGAAGTCCGCCAAGAAGAGGAATGAAGCGGGTCAGAAACAGCCCTCTTCGTACGAATGGCAGCAACGCGGTCACGATTCCAGCAAGCCAGTGGAGTCTTCCTGTTGCAATTAAAAACAGCAGACCCAGTAGAAGCGCAGATGTGAGTCCAACCACGATCGTTGATGAAACCTTCGGCTGTACTTTCTGCCAAAACATCAGACACAGCAGACTGAACGCAAATACGGAGATAACACCTATGAGAAAAAAGAGAATCACTTTTTCAACTGCTGTAGCAAACGTATGCCTACGGGACCTTTCAATTTAGCAATAGCGGCCAGACCGCCACTTGCGAACTGCGCGACCGCATTAAGTAATTCTCGAAGTTCCTGAGCAGATCCGGGTGCAAATGGGATATGCGCGCCCCCACTTCGCGCGGCCATTCCCGAAAATACTTGCGTAGCTCTCAAATCATGACCTTCTTGAAATGCAAAGATGGGTATTTGCATCAGCCCTAGCTGACCTGCAACTGAGAGAATTTCCGTTGGGCTTTCTTCACATGCATCTCCGATAAACACAGCTGCACGCAATCGCTCTGACGAAGCTTCTCTCTGGACATGATTGAGGAATCGGTTGATCTGCGTCATTCCACCCAAGCATCGTACCCGGGTCATCTCCTGCCTCAATTCGCCGGCATTCTTGCTCCACTTGGAGACATGGAACTCATTGAACCCTCGATAGTAGACCAATTGCACTTCTAAATTGATTTCCGAAGCAGTGTTAAACAGCTCATTGTGTAGCTGTGTCGCCAAGTCCCACATGGGCTCGCGACTGGCGGTCGCATCTAGCCCAAATATCAAACGCGCGGCCTCGTCGCTCTTTTTTGGAAGTTTCTCTACTTGCGACAGAAACTGATCAACTGACGTCCGTTGCGTCGGTAGTTTTGACAAGTGCTTAAACTCGCTGAGAAATATGTAGATTTAGATGGTTGAGACAGTAATTCGGATTTTTAATTAGCTTGAACTGCATGTTTTCGGACTTTTTAGTTGAAATTCATCGAATGATTGTCTAATAATCTAATGGGGGAAAGGAATTTCCTGAGACATACGTTGTAAGTAGGAGTAATTTTGGTTAAGACTGAGTCCGAAGAGCTACTTGAAAACTTGAGACTTGAACACCGGGACCTAGATGAGGTCGTTGATCTTCTGATCGGCACGAGTCCTCACGATACCGGCAAGATTCAAAGGTTTAAAAAGCGCAAGCTCCAAATTAGAGACCAGATAGAAAGATTAGAGCGCCAGCTACAGTCGACTTAAACTGTTAGCAAAATCTCGAACTTTAAACCTAGGTTGAGTTCGGGATCCACCCAAAGGCGGGTTTTATGGTTGTGCAGGATTCTTTGAATTGAATGATTTACCAATGCAATGAGCACCGCAAATAGCATTTGTTTGAGTAATGCGTCTTGAAACTCCGACAATTACAGTGTTTACTAGAGGTCTGTAATCAAGATCTCAACATCTCCTCTGCGTCTAGGGCGCTAGAAACAACACAGCCTGCAGTCAGCAAACAAATTCAGTCCCTCGAAGCAGACCTGGGGGTGAAGCTATTTTCGCGTCAAGGAAAACGCCTCACAAGTCTCACACCCCCTGGTGAAATCATCGTGATCCGCGCCAGAGAAATCGTTGCACAGACGAAGGCGATTGAAAATATTGCTCGAGAAGCTCGAAACGAAGCGGTAGGTTCTCTCAATATCGCGACGACGCACACACAAGCTAGATATGTGTTGCCGAAGCCCATCCGTCAATTTCGACAACGATTTCCAGAGGTAAGCCTTCATGTAAATCAAGGTACGCCCGCCTATTTAGCTGAACTAACCTCGTCTGGTCAGGTGGATTTTGCGATAGCGACCGAAGGTCTCGAATATTTCGAGGATCTGATCATGGTTCCTTGTTATCACTGGAATCGTTCCATCATAGTCCCCAAAAATCATCGATTCGCGCATGCGGGTGGAATGCTTTCAATCGAAGAATTGGCCAGAGAACCACTTGTCACCTATGTCTTTGGATTCGCTAGCGAATCTCGCATTGCGGCAGCATTTGCAAATGCTGGTGTAGAGCCGAATGTGGTGTTCACGGCGACCGATACCGATGTGATCAAGACTTATGTACGAGAGGGCTTAGGGATCGGCATTATCGCTTCAATGGCCTATGACGAGTCTGAAGACCCTGACTTGCATGCTATTGACGCGTCACATTTATTTGAACCAAGCACTACTCATATAGGATTCCGGAAAGGGGTGTACTTACGCACTTTCATGCTGCACTTCATTCAACTATTCTCTCCAAACCTAACAGGTGAGCTCATTACCGAAGTGCTCTCGGCTCCGACTGTGAATGAACGAACCCGACTCATTGGTGGCCATCCCGTCCCAAATCGGTGATGGAACTAAGCTGAGCGTCTAGAGGAAATCCAGGTCTGGATTGTCGCGCAGGATGTCTTCGGCATCCTTGGCAGTATTCTCCGTAGTCTTGTCCAGCTCAGCTTTCACGAACTTGAAGTAGACGGTGTAAACACGTGTCTCTGACCCTTCTTCTACGATAAAAAACGGTGCTAGATCAACTTTGTGCTCTTGTGCTAGCACCACGCCATCCGAGCTAGGATCTCTTTCGTCGGCAATGACGGTTTTTTGAATGGAAGACATGTGTCCGGTTTTTTTGAGTCGTGCCTCGACCTCAGCACATTTCTTACATGGACTACCGTCGGCCAAAATCTTTTTCACAAAGGTGATTTTCTTGGCTTCTTGTTCGGTGTTCATGAGTCCTGTTCCTGAATCACCTGGATAGGTCGAAGATTCTGAGAATGTAGACCACATTCCTTTTCATCTTCGTTTTCCCACCACCAGCGACCGGCACGTTCTGATTCTCCTTCTTGTATAGGCCGTGTGCAAGGCGCACAACCAATGGAGAGAAAACCCTGATCGTGAAGTGGGTTATATGGAACGTCGTGTCTTCGGATATAGTCCCAGACGTCTTCAGAAGTCCAAGCGGCCAGGGGATTGAACTTAATCAGTTCACGTTCAGGTGTCGAAAATGCTCGATCTACCTGGCGCGACGGAATTTCCGTTCGACTCGCACCCTGGTCCCGTCTTTGACCGGTGACCCAAGCGGCTAGTCCGGCCAGTTTCCTCTGTAGCGGTTGTACCTTACGAATACTGCAACACTCAAGATGCCCGTCTTGGTAGAAGCTGAATAATCCCTTATCCCTGACGAAGGATTCCAAGGTTTCTGTATCAGGAGAAAGGACGTCAATACTGATGTTGTAATGCTCTCGAACTTTCTCGATAAACTGGTATGTCTCTGGATGGAGCCTACCTGTGTCGAGTGTAAAGACGGGTAGATCAGAACCGAGTAATTTGGTGCCAATATCAATGAGGACAACATCTTCAGCACCGCTGAATGAGAACGCGAACTGATCTCGCGCATACTCGTCAAATACTTCTTGCAAGATGTCGGTAGGTTTGGGTGTCAAAACTGTTTTGTGACGTTTTTCAAGGTCGGCAATTCTAAATTATTGAATTTGGTCACCCTTAAATCAGGAAACTAAGTGAGGATAGACTAAGCTAGAACGCTCAATTCGGGTGTAGAAATTCATTGTTATTCCTGCTGGCATGTAGTCCAGGGTACCTAGTACAGTAACATACACGCCCATTTTCGCTTGAACACCAAAAAGAGACAGAAAATTACCGCTGGACAGAGATTTCGACAGGCACTGTCACTAGAAACCCCACTCCAAATCGTTGGAGTAATCAACGCTTATTCCGCGTTGCTCGCGGAAAAGTCTGGATATCGGGCAATCTATCTATCTGGCAGTGGTGTCGCCGCGGCTTCGTATGGTCTACCTGATTTAGGCATTACCACGCTTGAGGATGTCTTGATTGACGCACGCCGGATCACAGGTGCGAGCGAGTTACCTCTTTTAGTCGATGTGGATACTGGATGGGGTGGTGCATTCAATATTGCGCGAACTGTTCGAGAAATGGAGCGAGCTGGCGTTGCGGCGATTCACATTGAGGATCAAGTTGCGCAGAAACGATGTGGCCATCGACCGAACAAAATGGTTGTCCCAACTGAAGAAATGTGTGATCGAATCAGTGCGGCGGTAGACGCCAAAATGGATACTGATTTCGTTGTCATGGCACGGACGGATGCGTTATCTGTAAATGGCTTGGACGATGTATTACAACGGATTCAAGCGTATGAGGAAGCAGGTGCGGACGCGATATTTGCGGAAGCTATGACAGAACTTTCACTTTATAGAACAGTGTGTGAGACCGTAGATATACCCGTACTGGCGAATATCACGGAATTCGGTAAGACCGATCTATACGATGCACCTACGTTGGCAAATACGGGAATCAAAATGGCGTTGTACCCGTTATCGGCTTTTCGAGCACAAAGCAAGGCTACTCTTGAGGTTTTCACGGCAATTAGAGAATCAGGCACTCAACGCAACGTCATCGATTCGATGCAAACTCGAGAAGAGCTATACGAAGTCCTGGGCTACCACGACTATGAGCAAACCTTAGATCGATTATTTTCGACGGACTAAAGACTATGGCAGAGAAGAAATTAGGTGGAGCAGGACTTCGAGGGCAATCAGCAGGGGAAACGGCTCTATGTACCGTCGGTAAGTCGGGTACAGGTTTAACGTATCGCGGTTACGACATCTCAGAGCTTGCCGAAGGTGCTACCTTCGAGGAAGTTGCACACCTAATCCTATATGGGAAACTGCCAACTGAGTCTGAATTAACTGCGTACAAAGCGAAGTTGAAGTCGATGCGTGATTTACCCTCGGAGATGAAATCTGCATTAGAGAGTATTCCTGCTTCTACTCACCCCATGGATGTACTTCGTACTGGATGTTCATTACTAGGCAATATTGAACCGGAAAGAGATTTTTCAGAGCAGCAAGAAGTAGCTGACCGGTTATTAGCCTGCATGCCGTCAATCATTAACTACTGGTACAGATTTAGCCACGACGGAGTACGCATCAATCTAGATACAAAGGCCGATAATCTGGCTGGTCATTTTTTAGAGACTCTTCTTGGCGAAGTCCACGATCCAGACTTCCAACGGGTCATGGATGTATCCCTTATCCTTTATGCTGAGCATGAATTCAATGCTTCGACGTTTACAGCCAGAGTGTGTGCTTCCACACTTTCGGATATGCATTCGTGCGTCACAGGTGCGATTGGTTCATTGCGCGGACCGCTACACGGTGGCGCGAACGAAGCCGCGATGGATTTAATTGATGGTTTTGAGAATCCTGAGCAAGCAACATCAGAAATCCAACGAATGTTGGCATCTAAAGAGGTCATCATGGGATTTGGACACGCGATATATCGCGAGTCAGACCCTCGCAACACAATCATCCGTGCGTGGGCGCAGAAATTAGCTGACAAAGTAGGCGATGAGCAGATCTTTCCAATTTCAGCGGCAATCGAAAAAACAATGTGGGACGAAAAGAAGCTGTTTGCAAACGCAGACTTCTATCACGCATCGGCGTATCGCTTTTTAGGCATTCCAACCAAGTTGTTCACGCCCATTTTTGTGTGTAGTAGGGTGTCAGGTTGGACGGCTCATGTGATCGAACAAAGATCCAACAACCGAATAATTCGACCTTCGGCGGACTATATCGGTGAGGAGCCTCGTTCCTTTATACCGGTTGCCGACCGAAGCTAGTTCTAACAGATAGACAAGACCAACCAACCGCTTACTCTGTAGTTCAAGGTGTATAGGTAATGAACGCAAATGTAGATGTTAACCAGAGACCACCACCCGATAAAGTACTGACTGACATCGCTAGCTATGTCTGCGACTATCGAATTGAGAGCGAAGAGGCTATCCAGACCGCCTGGTACTGTTTGTTGGATACGATAGGGTGCGGGATACTGGCGCTTAGATTTCCTGAGTGCGTTAAGTTGCTCGGACCAGTGGTGCCAGGTACCGTGGTTCCACATGGCGTTCGAGTACCAGGTACAGATTTTGTACTGGATCCGATTAAGGGCGCTTGGGATATCGGTTGTATAAATCGTTGGTTGGATTACAACGATACATGGCTAGCCGCTGAGTGGGGTCACCCTTCGGATAACCTTGGCGGGATTTTGGCTACCGCTGATTATCTAAGCCAGACGCAACTTGCACGCGGCAGAGAACCCATTCACATCCGTACTGTTCTCGAAAACATGGTCAAAGCGCATGAGATACAAGGTGGAATCGCACTTGAAAACAGTTTCAACCGCGTCGGGCTGGATCATGTGTTGCTCGTGCGTGTCGCGACTGCGGCAGTCGTGACTCGAATGATGGGTGGTTCTTACGATCAGGTCGTTGATGTGCTTTCACATGCATTTATTGATGGCTCTAGTCTGAGGACCTATCGACATGCACCCAATGCTGGTCCCAGGAAGTCTTGGGCGGCTGGAGATGCCACTAGTCGAGGTGTTTTTCTAGCCCAAACGGTGATGAAAGGGGAAATCGGTTATCCGAGTGCCTTAACCGCACCGACGTGGGGTTTCTACGACGTGAATTTTCACGGGCAAGAGTTCAAATTCCAGCGACCTCTTGAGAGTTACGTGATGGAACACATACTGTTCAAGATCAGTTTTCCAGCAGAATTTCATGCGCAAACGGCTGTAGAGGCAGCGGTTCAGCTGCATCCGAAAGTGGTCGGCCGACTGGATGAGATAGATCGCATTGAACTGACCACGCACGAATCGGCCATCCGGA
The DNA here is from genome assembly GCA_002238665.1 of Gammaproteobacteria bacterium bin55. Taxonomy (GTDB): domain Bacteria; phylum Pseudomonadota; class Gammaproteobacteria; order Pseudomonadales; family Azotimanducaceae; genus Bin55. The sequence continues at coordinate 10,801 of MPMU01000041.1, read as the reverse complement.
TTATTTCAAAGTCGGGATCTTTGAATAACCCCGCAGATAGAGATCACTGCTTACAGTACATGGTTGCTATCGGATTATTGAAGGGCAATTTGGTCGCCGAAGACTATGAGGATATCGTTGCTGAAGATCCGAGGGTTGACCAACTGCGCGACAGTATGGTGGTATCCGAAGATGCGCGCTATAGCAAGGAATACCATGACTCTGACAAGCGATCGATTGCAAACGCCATTCAAGTCTTCTTTAAAGATGGTTCAAGCACTGAGCGTGTCGAAGTTGAATATCCAATTGGACATAGAAGACGGCGAGAGGAAGGGATTCCAAAACTGATTGAGAAATTCAGAAGTAATTTAAGAACGCACTATTCTCAACGACAGGTCGAGGAAATCGAGTCAGCCTGTCTGCATCCAGATGCGCTTCAACAGCTTGAAGTATCTGATTTCATGCAATTATTCAGTGCTCACTAATGAAGTACTCTCTAGAAGGAAAACCGGTTCTAATTGAAGGAGAGGTATTCATCGCTCCGACCGCCACTGTAATCGGTAAAGTACTGCTCAAGGATAAATCGAGCGTATGGTGGGGTGCCGTCTTGCGTGGAGATTACGAGCTAATCTCTGTAGGTGAGAGATCCAATATCCAGGACAACTGTATCGTACATATGGATGCCGATTTTCCAGTGATGATAGGCAATCAAGTCACCGTCGGTCATAAGGCAGTGCTCCATGGTTGCACCATCGGCAACAATGCTCTGATTGGAATCAACTCGGTGATCATGAATGGTGTCGAGATCGGCGATGATTGCCTAATCGGCTCAAATACGCTTATCACGGAAGGCAAACAAATTCCTCCGCGAAGTCTTGTGATTGGTTCACCTGGCAAAATAGTTCGAGAGCTGAGCGATGAGGAGGTTGCTGACATCACCGACTTCAGCGACAGATACGTTCGTAACTCGAAGCGTTATCGAGAAACTCTAAAACCACTGCCGTAACCGCTTGGTCGACGATGACTGAAATCGGTACTGCACTTCGTCCCGGCGCTACCAAGGTGGTGTTACTCGGGGCTGGGGAACTCGGCAAGGAAGTTGCAATTGAGTTGCAACGGTTTGGGGTTGAGGTAATTGCTGTTGATCGATATGCCAATGCGCCAGCGATGCAGGTCGCTCATCGGTCTCACGTTATTGACATGCTTGATCCGGTCGCATTAAGGCGTGTATTAAACCAAGAAAAACCTCACCTAGTAATCCCAGAGATTGAGGCGATTGCAACCCAAATTCTTCCTGAATTTGAGTGTGATTCGACGCACGTAGTTCCTACACCCGCGGCAGTACAGCTCACCATGAACCGCGAGGGCATCAGGAATCTTGCGGCTAATGAGTTGAAGGTGCCTACCTCGGATTACAGATTCGCTTCGTCCAAAGAGCAATACGAGGAAGCTCTGAACGAAATCGGATTACCGTGTGTTATCAAACCGGTAATGAGTTCCTCAGGTAAAGGCCAGACTCTGGTACGGAGTAGGGGAGATGCTGAGGGAGCATGGCAATATGCTCACGAAGGAACACGAGGCACCGCATCCTCAGTGATCATCGAGCAATTTATTGATTTCGAGTACGAAATTACGCTGCTCACCGTCCGACACGTTCAGGGAACTAGCTTCTGCCCACCGATTGGTCATGTTCAAGTAGATGGAGACTACAGAGAATCATGGCAACCTCAATCTATGAGCCTCAACGCGCAAAAAAAGTGTCAGGATATTGCACAACAAGTGACTGACGCACTGGGTGGTTATGGGTTGTTTGGTGTCGAGTTTTTTATACGAGGCGATGACGTCTGGTTCAGCGAGATAAGTCCTCGGCCACACGACACAGGATTGGTCACTTTGGCCACTCAGAATCTATCTGAATTTGCTCTTCATGCAAGAGCCGTATTGGGTTTACCTATCCCGTCGATCGAGCTTAACAATCACGGGGCTTCCCGCGTGATCTTGGCTGAAGGTCAGAGTGAAGATGTAATTTTCGAGGGTGTAGATGGTGCTCTGCACTTAGCAGGTACAGACATTAGATTGTTCGGTAAACCAGCGGTCAATGGTAAGCGCAGAGTTGGGGTGGTACTCGCTACAGATACTCAAGGTATCGACAGAGCCAGAGATAAGACAAAGCAAGCTGTGAGCCATCTAAAGATTAGGGACAATCGATCAGGTGACGAGAATCGACTAAAGCGAATTTGACTTCACAACGACTGTCTCTTTTAATCTTCGTTTCGGTGTTTAGAAATTTTTGGCACAAGAATTGACTTTCTCTTCGAAAATCGGAACTAATGCGTCTTGGTTAAATCCAATCCGATAGCATCTGAAAACTCCTCTGAACTAACAGGTTGCTACCAAAAACTCTTTTTAACTCAATCCTTTGCTATCATTATTTTGATAAGTGGGTCGCAATCTTGAAGCTCAATCTCCATACAAATTCTTTACAACGACTAGCTCTACTCCTGCCGGTGTAGCCGGCATCTCTTTTCCTATATCGGGCACAAGCCCAGCTTCAAGCAAATCCCCTCCATATCCGAACAAGAATTAGTCGAACAATGAAATTAGAACAACGATCAGGTACCCGAAGAGGGTGCATGCCATACGGAAAATATCGATCGTTTGAACCGGTTGAATTACCAGATCGTAAGTGGCCCTCAAAGAAGATTACCAAAGCACCTAGATGGTGCAGTGTCGATCTAAGAGACGGTAATCAAGCGCTCATCGATCCGATGAACGTTGACGACAAATTGAGGATGTGGAGCCTTCTTCTGGACATCGGATTCAGAGAAATCGAAGTTGGTTTTCCGGCTGCCTCGCAGATGGATTTTGACTTCATTAGGCAGATCATTGGTGATGGTATGGTGCCCGATGACGTGTGCATCCAAGTGCTCTGTCAAGCGCGACCCGAACTCATTGAACGAACTGTAGAAGCACTCGACGGCGTGAAGAACGCTGTATTTCATCTATACAACTCGACGTCTGAATTACAAAGACGTGTCGTGTTCAATATGGACCGGTCAGGGATCACGAACTTGGCTGTTGAAGGCACCAAGCTCGTGCGCGATATGACAAAATCGTTAACGTCAACCAATGTGCAGTTTGAATACTCACCCGAAAGTTTTACTGGGACGGAATTGGACTTTTCGGTTGAAATCTGTGAAGCAGTTTGTGAGACTTGGGGTGTAGACGAAGATGAGCCGGTGATCATCAATTTGCCATCCACCGTAGAAATGGCGACACCTAATATCTATGCAGATCAGATTGAGTATTTCTGTCGAAGCTTCAGGTACCGCGACGCGGCTGCGATTAGTCTGCATACGCACAATGACAGAGGTACAGGGATTGCCGCGACTGAATTAGCACTTATGGCTGGTGCCGATCGCGTCGAAGGTACGCTGTTCGGCAATGGCGAGCGAACAGGTAACTGCGATCTGGTTACGATGGCCATGAATCTGTTTTCACAGGGTGTCGACCCCGAACTCGATTTCAGTCAAATGGGAAAGATACGGAGGCAAGTCGAAACGATCAACAACATGCCCGTCCATGATCGACATCCGTACGCGGGAGATTTGGTTTTTACCGCGTTTTCAGGTTCACACCAGGATGCGATCAAGAAAGGTATGGCAAAAGTCGACGCATCCCATTGGGAAGTACCGTATCTGCCGATTGATCCCGCTGATGTCGGATCTTCCTACAAAGAAACGGTTCGCGTCAACAGCCAGTCTGGCAAGGGTGGTGTTGGATTTATTCTGCAGGAGCACTTTGGCATTTCTCTACCCAGAGAATTGCTCGTTGAGTTCTCCAAGATCGTCCAAAAGCTGACGGAACGTCTGGACCGAGAGGTTACGCGTTCGGAAATACTGAATGCTCTGTTCGAGGAGTACGAATCCAATTCCGGAGCGTACGAGCTAATTGACTACGAACTCACGTCTACATCTGCAGAAATGCAAGAATGTGTGGCACAGCTGCTTGTAAATAAAAATGAGATGAGACTTGAGGGGCAGGGCTCCGGTCCTATAGAAGCGTTTGTAAATGCTCTGGCAGCAACATTGAACGAACCAATAAACGTTGTGGATTACCAACAACATGCGTTAGTCGCGGACGGTTCGGTGAGCACGGATGCAACTGCTATCGCGATTATTGCCATCGAATTTGGTGAAGGCAAGTGCTATGGGATAGCACGACATCGAAATACGATCTCAGCATCGTTCCTTGCGATCGTTTCAGCGCTTAATCGTCGGTGGGACCTAGCAAACTAAGCTGAACCGGTTGAATCAAGCTCTCCGTCACTTCGGAGCAAAATAACTTCGGTCCTTAGACGAAGTAAGACTCTCACTGATGACCAAGCAATGCGACGTTTGTGTCAATCGTCGTCGGAATTTTCCTCGTCGTCTTGCTCGGGAGACTCGAGTTTCCAAGCTTTGAGTGTTTTGATTCCTGCGTCTGAAATCTGTAGCGTCTCAATCATGTAATTGTTGATCTTCAAACCGACATTAGCATCTGGAATCCGCGTCAAGTGTTCCAGAATCAAGCCATTCAGAGTCTTGCTTCGTTCGGTCGGCAGACTCCAATTTAAGTGACTGTTGATGTCGCGAAGCTGGGACGATCCAGCGACGACGTACCCACCGTCTTCTTCTTCCTTTATCGCTTCTTTATCCCGTTTTGAGTCGGAATTCGGGAACTCACCTACGACTTCCTCGACCAAATCTTCAAGGGTCACTATTCCGGTAACCTCCCCGTATTCGTCCACGACGAAGACCATTCGATTTAGATCGCTTCGAAACTGAGATAACATGCTCGTCAGTGGCGTCGAATCAGGCACAAAATATGGCGCTTGTGCCGGATCTACCAAATCTTCACCCGTGAAATCGTCATCAAGCAAGACTTTTATGGCATTCCTCACATGGAGCAGTCCGATTGGGTTATCCAATGATTCTCGGTAGATCGGATGCCTTGTATGTCTTGAAGCGAGAATCTGGGTACGAATCTCATCTGGAGGATTGGTTAAATCTATCCCTATTATCTCGTCTCGCGGAATCATGATGTCTTCAACTGTGTTCGTCTGAAGATACGTTAATGCCAAGAGCATGTCTTTGTTCGGAACCGTATTGTCGACATCGGAGTCAAGCACTGTTCGTAGTTCTTCAATGGACAGGGACTGCGAAGATAAGTCAGATGATTTAAGTAGTGGCCGGACGAAGCCGATACTGCACCAATTGACTAGCAACACCAATGGCCGTAATACATCGAGAAGAGGTTTGAGAAGCCAACTGGACGGGTAGGCAATCATTTCAGGTCGTTCAGCGGCGACGGTCTTTGGCGCAATCTCCGCGAATATAAGGAAGAAAATCGTTAATCCGACTGCGGCAATACCGTAGCCTACATCGCCAAAATATCGGACACACACCACGCCTGCTATGAGAGCAGCACAGTTGTTCACAAGGTTATTGCAAATCAAGATGACACCGAGCAGTTGGTCCTGTCGCTGAAGCAGTTTGTCAGCGCGTTTGGCACCGCCATGTCCTTGATCCTTGAGATGTCTCAGTTTGTAGGGATTGAGTTTCATCATCGCAGTTTCTGAACTTGCGAAATAAGCGCTGAAGAACGTCAACAGCAATAAGCCCAGCAACAAAATGCTTGAAGGCACAGCAAAGCTTTCCATGGGGTGTTAATTAAGTGATCAGGTCACTAGTAAAGGAGAAATTCTGAATCCTAGATAGGTGCCGGTGAGCACGACAAAGGCAAGAATTGAAAATAAGTTAATGGTTCTGCCTCGCCATCCTACACCATAGTACCCAAACAAAATTGCAGCGTACAGCAACCAAGCGCCCACGGCGATTGCCATGTGTATCTGATGCAGTAATTGTCCTACATCTGGCCAGTAGAGTATCACGCCGCTGATTATCGTGAGCGTCAGCACTACCAAGCCGGTACTTAGAAGCTGGAAATTGAGTTTTTCAACTGTTTCCAGTGGTGGTAAAGCAGCCACGACTGCAAGATTCTTTTTGGATCGGAGAAATAGCTGTAGTAGTGTAAAAATCGTTGTTTGTAGGGCCGCCAGTGTCAGCACAGCATAAGCAGAGATACTCAAGAAAATGTGAGCAAACATCGAACCGTCTGTCGTTAACTTTGGCGTTTCGTTACCACCTAGTATGGGGGTCGTCAGACCGATTCCGAGAATGGTCAACAAGAAGACTAGCAAAAGAAGGAGTTCATGACGTAGTGTGACGTTTAATAAAAGCATCAGCAGGTTCATGCCGAACGTTACGAGGATTAACAGCGAACTTATTGAATGGTCAATGCCGTCGGCAGTAAATGTACAGACATAAGCGAGAATTCCGTGAAAGACCAATGCCACGAAAATACCCACTCGTTTGGCTAGGTGGTTCGTCTTGCTTGGGTTAATCTGATCTGCACGGATCCACACGATAAGGACCAGGTACATCAACAGCACCACCGATGTAAAAACTCCTTCGATCATGAATTGCGCTTGTATGTGGGAGAGATCGTATAGGAGGCCAAATTTATAATTCCCCTTCGCTCACAATTTGCCAGTTGGTCTGACCAATGTTTGAGACTTTAACCGATCGTCTGTCCGCGTCCTTGGCAGGACTTCGCGGCCGCCAATTGACCGAAGACAATATCCGAGGCGCAATCTCAACGGTCCGAACGTCTTTGCTTGAAGCAGATGTTGCGCTTGACGTTGTGTTGCAGTTCATATCTTCAGTACAAACCAAAGTGCTGGGTCAAACGACTAGTCGCCATATCAAACCGGGTGATTTTTTTGTCAAAACGGTGCACGATTCTCTAGTCGAGATCATAGGTGCTAAAAGTGCGACGCTGAATCTAAATAATCCACAGAGTCCAGCCGTAATTTTGATGGCTGGATTACAAGGGGCAGGTAAAACCTCTTCTGTTGCTAAGTTAGCGAAGTTTATACATGAACGAGAGGAGAAGCGCGTCGCAGTGGTCTCAGCGGACGTGTATCGACCAGCTGCGATAGAACAACTCCGGGTCTTGGTACAGGACCTGGATGTTCGTTTTATCGAGTCAAGTACACAACAAGCACCGATCAAGATTTTGCGGTCTGCGATGAAGGAATCACGAAAGCAAGGCGACGACGTACTGATTGTGGATACAGCCGGTCGCTTGGCTATTGATGAAGAAATGATGAAAGAGATCAGTGCTCTCCACAAGGCTAGTTCTCCTACAGAGACGCTATTTGTCGTCGACGCGATGACTGGACAGGATGCCGCAACCACTGCTCGTGCGTTCGATCAGACCCTCCCATTGACTGGGGTCATATTGACCAAGATGGATGGCGATGCCAGAGGTGGATCAGCACTTTCAGTCAACTATATTACCGGTAAGCCATTGAAATTTATGGGGACTGGTGAAGGATTGGATGGGCTGGAAGTCTTCCATCCAGATCGAATCGCGTCTCGAATTTTAGGGATGGGAGATGTACTGTCTCTGATTGAGGAAGCAGAGCGGAAAGTTGATGCCGGAAAAGCCCAGCGACTGGTCAAGAAGATTGTTCGCGGGACTCAATTTGATTTACAGGACTACCGAGACCAGTTGGACCAGTTCGTGAACATGGGTGGTATGTCAGCAATACAAAAGATGCTTCCGAACATGAACAATGAGCAGATGCGCATGAAGCAGGTTGACGATAAGGAATTTAAGAGGAATGCAGTCATTATTGACTCAATGACGATGAAAGAAAGACGCTACCCAGCGTTATTGGATTCTTCGAGAAAACAACGAATAGCCAAAGGAAGCGGTACTCAAGTTCAAGATGTCAACATTCTGCTGCGAAAATTCAAACAGATGCAAAAACAGATGCGCAAAGTCGGGAAGAAAGGCAAATTGGGTAAAGCGATGCAACAGATGGGTGATCAAGGCTTTGATCCCAATATCCTAAATTGAGAAGGGCAAGATCTGTTACGTCCCTCTAGCACCTGTCTGGTGTCCCACGATTAACATATTCGACTCTTGATGGACTCTAGAATCAGAAAATACTGTGCTTCTTTAACCTGAGCGAAATTAATGCTTCTAGGAAATCGCGTACCTCACTGAAATGTGTGACACTCTACTGCCGAATCTTGTGTCGGACTATATCCATATAAAGGATGTTGAGAAGGTGACCGAATTAGTCTCATGATCAGAGCACCAGTAAATCCCGCGCTACTCACGTGGTCACGCGAACGAGCGGGATTAACTAGGGAAGATCTTGTTCGTCGATTCCCAAGGTTATCGGAGTGGGAAGCAGGGGCACGACTACCTACGTTTAGACAAGCTGATGATTTCGCATCCAGAGTCCATGTACCATTCGGTTACCTATTTTTATCAGAACCGCCGATAGAGAAGATTCCATTTCCGGACTATCGGACGATTGCTGGTACGCGTGTTGCGAATCCGAGCCCTGATCTGTTAGATGTAATCCGGGACTGTCTGGATCGCCAAAGCTGGTATCGAAACTACGCTCGTATGGATGAACAGGAAGCGCTTTCGTTCGTCGCAAGCGCATCACGCGTCGATTCACCTGTGCAAGTCGCGTCACAGATGAGAGACTTACTGGGTTTCGGTGTTGATGCTCGCCGATCTTCTGCTTCATGGGAAGAGAGCTTTAGGATGTTTCGCAATGCATTAGATGGCATCGGTGTCCTTGTTATGGTCAGTGGGATCGTCGCGAGTAACACCAATCGCCGGCTTAAACCAAAAGAATTTCGCGGTTTCGCGTTGAGCGATCCGCTTGCACCGCTCGTATTTGTCAATGGCGCGGACTCAAAAGCAACACAAATGTTCACGCTCGCTCACGAGCTAGCACATGTATGGCTCGGTTCTTCAGCGTTATCGGATTGCGAAGCAACACCTCCGACCGGTCTCCGAAGCGACGAAGTTTGGTGTAACGCGGTCGCAGCAGAGTTCTTAGTACCGCTTGTTGTGCTTCAAGATGAAGTGCGAGATTCCGAATCGTTTCACAATGCACTTCAACGCCTGTCTCGCACATTCAAGGTTAGCAGGCTCGTGATATTGCGACGTCTTCTCGACGTTGATTGGTTAAGTCGCGCGGAATTCGAACTCGCTTGGGAAGAGGAGATCAAGAGCTTGCGATCCCTTGCAAAATCAGGAGGCGAGGGTGGTAACTTCTATCGTACGACCTTGACGCGGGTTGGTAATCGGTTTGCTAAAGCACTTGTCGTAAGCACCTTAGAAGGACAGACTCTCTATCGAGATGCATATCGCATGCTTGGCATTCGTCGCGGAAGTAGCTTTGACGAACTTGCGCGACAGATTACCTCTGTATCGTGACTCGATATATTCTTGATACCAACGTTTTTACCCAGACGAAGAATCTTCAATACGGTTTTGACTTCTGTCCAGCGTTTTGGGATTGGCTATTGCAAGCTAACGAAAATAGAGTCGTAGAGAGCGTCGAAAAAGTGGTTGAGGGATTGCTTGAGACCGATAACGATCATGCCATGATCTCACCATCTAGTATACCTAAGGATACTTTGCTATGATAGTGGGAATCATGTGGTGGTGGGTCGAGAAGGTCCGTGTAAGTCGAGTATTTACGGTCTTCATTTCGTACTCGGCACCATCGCTGTCCACAGCATCGTTATCCTCTCGACCCAATCAATGTTGGTATGGTGTAAAAAGCAAGTGTGTACCAAGACTTCCCGTGATATTCCGCGCTTGGACCGATTCAGGAGCATGTTCTGAGATACAGTGCTTTGAAGAGGTAGGGTGTCGCGTTTCATACCGTTTAGGAAGCATTGTTGTAGACTCCGAGTTGACAGTCTATGAGTAGCGTTGTGAAACCCGCCTATACGACCGAACTGGGTAGCGCCTACATTGGCGACTCGCGCAAACTGTTGGCGATGATACCCGATGACAGCATCAACCTAGTGGTGACTAGCCCGCCTTTTGCGCTTCAGCGTAAGAAGGAGTACGGAAACCACGAACAGTGCGAGTACGTGGATTGGCTCACTGAGTTCGCTGAACTTGTGTATAAGAAAATCACTGAGGATGGTAGTTTCGTGATCGACATTGGTGGTGCCTACGAGAAGGGACTACCAGTCCGCAGTCTGTATCAATTTCGTGCTTTGCTCAGATTTTGTGACGATGTCGGATTCCACTTGGCCGAAGAGTTCTACTGGCACAATCCCTCTAAGTTGCCGAGCCCCATTGAATGGGTAAACAAACGCAAGATCAGAGTTAAGGACTGGGAGTTATATACATTAGTGCCATAAGGGTTCACTAAGGCTACTGTTCTGCGTGGACGGTGCGCCAGTGCGCTCCGTTTCCCTTCCTTCTACCCACGCCCCGGGGGAACTCCCGCCCAAGTTAAGAGCTTCTAAGCCCTTCAGTAGAATGTTCTTCGCCGCATTGATGTCCCGATCTTCCGAATGGCCGCAGGTACTGCAGTAGTACCACCTATCGGCCAACGTGAGCTTTTCTTGTGGCAAAGCATCACAGGCGGAACATCTTTGCGTTGTGTTGTTAGGATCTACCTTCACTAACTTGCCACCAGCACTTTCAGCCTTGTATGCGAGTTGTTGTATAAATTGACCCCAGTTCTGTTCCAGAATTGATCGATTAAGCCCGCGCTTGTGATTACCACCATGAGCCGTTAGGTTCTTGATCAGTAAATTTTCCACCGCCACATATTTCCCGTGATGAAGAACGATGGCGGTGGTAAGCGCGTGTAAGTCATTGCGGTGCCGAACCGTTTGGCGGAAGCACTCCTTACTTAGAGCGATAACTTTCTTCCGAC
>MPMU01000040.1 GCA_002238665.1 Gammaproteobacteria bacterium bin55 | reverse complement strand
ATGACGAAAACCAATACCAACTCTCCAGTCAAATGATGTCCTATTGGGCAGAGTTCGCCTATACGGGTGATCCTGGAACAGGTAGAAAAAACCACCAACCTAAGTGGCTTAGTTGGAAAACTGAAGGCAAGACTACCCTACTCCTCGATACGGAAACAGATGGAGGTATTCGAATGGATGATGCCATTGTTACGATCGCAGATCTAAAGAAGGAGCTGGTGTCAGACACGGGCTTCAATCAGAATACGATCAAATGTGAAACCTACGTATATTTGGTCTACGGTACCGATGAATTTGACCAAGCTGAGTATGAGTCACTTGGTTGTGGCGAGCTCAATCCTTCTAGTGTCTCGTTCTATGCCAGAGAATCGGATTCATAATGCTATAGATTTAGTTCGTTCCTTGTCTGTGGCATGTCACCAAGCTGTCACTCTGCACCAAAGGCACCCAAAACGATAGACATTGCTCGGTCTGAATCAATCTCATAAGCAACTTCTGTGTTAGCAGTTTTCCCTGGAGAGAAGCGTTCGTCTACTACGGTCATGCCGCTAGTATGTGTGCCCGTAGTTTCGACAGCCACATGACGGTCCTCAAATCTGAACAGATCTGGATGTGTCAAAGCAAGCACTGCGCAAAGATCGTGCAGTGCAGCTTGTCGTTGTCCTCTGAGATTTTCTATGGCGGCAAGAATGTTGTCATAGCAATCCGCGGCGAATGTTGCAAGCGTTTTCAATTCACTATTTGAAGGGTTTGCCTCTCGTAGGCAAGCCACGATTGAGTCATCAGCAATGAGCTGATGAGTGAGATTTAATCCGCACATCTTGATTGGAATTCCGCTACGCCAGACGATGTCCGCAGCTTCCGGGTCATGTGAAATATTGAACTCAGCAACAGCGGTGACATTTCCAACCGTGGTACTTCCTCCCATAATAGACAAACCTGCAATTCGAGAACCCCAATCAGGATCTTCCTGAATCACTTGCGCTATATTGGTGAGTGGTCCAATCGGCACAACCCATACGTCCGTGTCAACATTTTCCAGTAAATACTCAACAGCAGAGATTGTCGATTCGGTCCTGCTATGTCTGGGTAGTTCTACGTCGCCAAGTCCAGACTCGCCGTGAACGGCATGTGCATAGGTGGACTCTCGTCGTAATGGTTTGGATGCACCTCGATAGACCTGGGTCCCTACCCCAAGCAATTCGCAAATACCTAGTGCATTTGCAGTCGTGTTATCTATGGATGTATTTCCGGCAACTGTTGTAATGCCTAATACCTCAGCATGAGAATGCGCAAGTATGAGTGCGATTGCATCGTCGTGCCCCGGATCACAATCGATAATCATCCTCTTCAAATTTCTCTCCTGCCTCTACCTGAAGTCACGGTACTTCGTACATGCGAATTAGTATGGGTTCGATTGTAGTGTGGATAATTTTTGAGCTCCGAATCAGATAGAAAAGTCGAATGATCATTAAAGAAATCAAAACCTTCCATTGTCCTGCTGGTTGGCGTCGTTATCACTTCGTCCGAATCGAGATGGAGGACGGAAATGTCGGCTGGAGCGAGTACGATGACGGCTTTGACGCAGTCGGAGTTACCACTGCAATCAATCAATTGAGTCGTGGAATCATCGGTCAAGATGCGATGAATCATGAAGGCATCTATGCAAAGCTGGCAGCCATGTCAAGACAATCGTTGTACGGTGTACTCTGCAGAGCTATCGGTGCAATCGAAAATGCAATCCTCGACGCAAAAGCAAAGCACCTCGGCATTCCGTGTTACGAGCTGTTAGGTGGTCGAGTACGAGAGAAAATCAGAGTTTATTGGTCGCACTGTGGCACTTGGCGAATCTCCAGACCCAATGACTACGGTTCAGCTGTGAGGAACCTAGATGACGTAAGAGCCCTTGGTCGCGAAGTAAGAGATAGCGGTTTCACCGCACTCAAAACCAATATCTTCCGACAGACTGAAAGAGGTATGGAAGGTTATAGTCCTGGATTTAACAGGAATCAAGATCCTGGTCGCATTCCGCCGCGAGCAGTACTCGAAGGATTGGCAGAGTATCTTCAGGCATTTAGAGAAGGTGCTGGTCCGTCGATTGACATGCTTCTGGATCTCAATTACAACGCAAGGACTGAAGGGTTTCTTAATTTTCTGCGAGCCATAAAGGATCTCGACATGTTCTGGATCGAGATTGATACGCCAAATCCTCAATCCTTGGCCTACATCCGTTCACACAGTCCGTTCACGATTAGTGGATGCGAGTCGCTCACTGGACTGGTTGAGTTTCTACCCTATTTCCAGCAAGAAGCACTTGATGTTGGAATCATCGATGTGGTTTGGATCGGAGCTTGGCAATCGCTCAAAATCGCAGCTGCGGCGGACGCTTTTCAAGTCACAGTCGCACCTCATAACTACTACGGTCACCTCTCGACCATGATCAGCGGACACTTTTCAGCGGTCGCTCCTAACCTAAAGATCATGGAAACCGATATAGACCGAGTCCCTGCAGATCAGCAGATATTCACCCGTGCACCGAACTACGTAGACGGACATCTCATACTCGATGATGCGCCTGGTTGGGGTACAGAACCCAATCCATCAGTGCTATCTGAAGAGTTTTAAACCTAATAGAGCTTTTGGTCCTTGGTGGGATCGATCTCTTCTTCGCGACCGTCTCGGTAAAGAATGACTCGGTAATAGAAACCACTTACGGAAAGCTGGATCGTGGTGGTAGTCAATCCTCGGTTTTCCCAGAACCACCCATGTAAGCCGTCATAGTCTGCCTGATACAGCCCTGATCTGGCGACTGAATTTTGACGTTCGTAAGTGTCTGCAAAATCAGATGGTGCATCCCACGGGTGACTGTGCAGTTCGTACAGGACTTCACCTGAGTGAGATTGCCAAGAATAGAGGACAGACTCGTTTTCATTCAATGCGTATTTAATCTCTAGGGACTCAAATGGTTGCAACGTAAAGGAAGTAGTGTGTGTGGATATTGTGCGAGCGCTATCTTTTGAATCCAGAGTTATCGTGCTAGTCGATGACATCCCTTTGATTCCAAGCAGTTCTCCTACTTTTAACGGGTCAATGGAGTACTCAGCAGGTAGAACGATTGCAGTAAACAACACCGCACTAGTGACTATCGATCCTAGCCAGTACAGCAGTAAACGTTTTTGTTTGGTTTGAGTCATGGATATTCGTTACTTACTCCCAATGAAGTAGCCGGTCAACTGATAGGCGACTAATGAGCATCCACCAATCATAAGCAAGCTATTTAGGGTCAATCCCACTCTCTCTTTCTCCAGAGTTTTTCTAAACGTCGTGAACAACAAAAACAGAATCAGCAGAGCATAAAACTGTCCCAGCTCTACTCCGAAGTTAAAGCTCACCAAATTGATCAGTAATCCTTCTGGGTCGCTCACCAGCTCTTGGAGTTTGGTTGCTAACCCCAATCCGTGAAATAGCCCAAATACGAACACCGCAATCCTGGTATCCGGTATAAAGGGAATGGACCGGAATCCTCCCATGTTCTCGATTGCCTTGTACACGACCGAAAGGCCGATGATTGCGTCAATCAAATATTCATTCACATGGGTGTGAAAGAGAACACCGAGTATTAAGGTGAGGCTGTGTCCGATAGTAAACAGACTGACATAGAGAGCGATGTCTCGCAGACGTACAAGAAAGAAAATCACACCGGCCAGGTACAACAGATGGTCGTAGCCCGTTACCATATGTTTAGCCCCTAAGTACAAGTATGGAATTGGTGCAGGACCAGTCAGACCTGTAATAAACAGCGCATCAGCGCCAGAGACGTCGTGTGCGAAAGTTACTATGCCTAAAAGGCATAGCGTAGCGAGGAGTACTCCTACAACGACTCGGAGGGTCGCTGAGGTTCGTCTTTCCAGTATTGCTGATGGCAAGCGCGACATACGTTGTAGATGGTTCCCCCGGCCTTAAATAGAGCGTCTGCATCCTGTTCTAACGCAGCGACCTTAGCTACATCAGCAGCATGCGACAAAGCCTGACTTAGCTCATCCCAATCGGGTTCTTCGATTCGTCGACCAGGAGTTTGGAGTAAATTGCCTGATTCAATAAGCACCGCAGATGCGTGAATGACTTCCATCCATTCATCATCGTTGGTAGGTGCAAGGTTAGTTTCTCCTTCAATCGTAAGAATATACCCTGCTGAATCCCAGATCTTTTCAGCTGCCGGTTCAATCACTATGTGCATTAAATCAGCTATGTCGTGTTGAATCAGCGTTACGCTCTCGGACTGGGTATTACTTTCATTCGGACTGCACGAACTTAACAAACAGATGGAGATCATGGCTCCAAGTCGAATAGATATTTTGACACTCCAGCTCGTAATACTCAACACTACCGGAAACGTGACAAGGCCAGTGAAACTACGAGTCAAAATATGCTATTGCCTACTGTCAAAAGCAGTGTGGAAGCCATTTTTTCAATTCAAGTCTCGGAGTGGTCCGGAGGAGAAGCTTGGGATTGTACAAGCAAACACCTGCAAATAAGTTTGTATACGAAATGTTTGACCGCAGAGGAATATTTGAACGCCGTTACATCTAGGACATACATACGTAAATACATTTATGTAAAATAAAACAGTGTTTTTAAATTCAGTTAACGTAAAGACTTATGGCTAAGAAAATCACTGCTAGACAGCAACAAATCCTGGACTTCATCAAGGAGAGTATGCGCGAGTTGGGATACCCTCCCACAAGGCGCGAAATTTCAGATCGATTCAATTTTGGATCACCCAACGCCGCTGAGGAACATCTGCGAGCATTGGACCGAAAAGGTTTTATTGATATGCGAAAGCATACGTCTCGAGGCATCTCCATACCTGGTTTTTCAGGTCTTACCAGCACAGTTGAGGCAGGCCAAGGATTGGCAGTCATGGGACTGGTAGCGGCGGGTAGTCCGATCGAATATTTCGATGACAAACAAAACTGCGACGTTCCAGCTAACCTATTTAATCCTACGGCAGATTACATGCTAAGGGTACAAGGTGAAAGTATGATCAATGCTGGTATTTTCGATGGCGACTTACTGGCAGTTCATAAGACAAGTGAAGTCCGAAGTGGACAGATTGTTGTTGCACGTCTCGAGAACGAAGTCACGGTGAAGCGATACCGTCAGAGTACCGATCCAAACATTATCCGACTTGAACCTGAGAACGATAACTACAGAACCATCGAGGTGGATCTACGACGAGGACCTGACGCACTCACCATTGAAGGTGTAACGGTAGGTGTGATAAGACTCAATCCGTGAGGTGAATCACCGTGATTACACTGTAATATTTCGAGTTCATTGACTACCTGAGTTGCGGTCGTGCGTTGCTGTATTTAGTGCATCCCAGAGGAACTCATACTCTAGTGCATTCACAAACGCTCTTTGCGAATTGTCTGTCGCTCCAGCATGACCGCCTTCGGTATTCTCGTAATACCATACATCGTGTCCAAGTGCGGTCATCTTGGAGACTAATTTTCGAGCATGACCAGGATGTACACGGTCATCTTTGGTGGAGCTAGTGACCAGAACTTCTGGATATTTCACGTCCTCTTTGAGATTATGGTACGGCGAGAACGTCTGAATGAACTCCCATTCATCGGGGTTGTCTGGATCGCCGTATTCCGCCATCCAACTTGCACCTGCAAGTAATTGGTGATATCGGCGCATATCAATCAATGGGACAGCGATCACCAGCGCGCCAAATAAATCCGGACGCATCGTAAGCATGTTTCCCATCAGGAGACCACCGTTGCTTCCACCCATAGCTCCTAACTGACTCGGCGAAGTCAGCTCGCGTTCGATCAAGTCTTCTGCAATTGCAATGAAATCTTCATAGGCTCTAACACGGTTTTCCTTGAGGGCAGATAGATGCCATTGCGGTCCAAATTCCCCACCTCCTCTGATGTTCGTCATAACGTAGGAACCGCCGCGCTCTAGCCACGCAGGCCCTGATAATTGCATGTATGAAGGAAACATTGATAACTGGAAACCACCGTATCCGTACATAAGTGTCGGCTGTGGACCTTTAGCTCCTTTTCCGCGAATCAGAAAATACGGAACTCTAGTTCCATCTTTACTCGTAACCCAGTGTTGGCTAACTTCAAACCTGCTTGAATCAAATGTTGCAGGACTCTTTTTTAGCTCTTCAAGCGATCCATTTACATCCCCAATCGATAACGTTGGGGGTGTTAAGAATCCACTCTTTGTATACCAATAGCGATCATCTTCTCGTTTATCCACCGCATCCACGTCAATAGAAAGAAAAGACTCATCTTGACTCAGTCTACGTTTCGTCCAACCGTCAGCTGAATGGCTATAGACCCAAACTTCATCTTGCACATCATGAATCAGATCGACGAATACCTTTGAGTGACTCACACCAAAACTTGAAAGAAAGGTGTCGGCAGTCGGTTGGAACAAAATCTCAAATTCTCGGTTTCCGGCGTGATACGCATCCCTGCGAATCACAAGCAGACTATTACCTGGATAGGTCTTACCACCTATGTTCCACTCTGTCTTGGTTGTGATAAATATCCAGTCCTTATGACCATATAGGTCGCCATCCAGAGGCTTATCGAGCTTGTGGAGTTCTCCAGATTCATCTCGTCGATACATCTCTTCTGAGTAGAAATCGATTGATCGGTAGATTCCGTTAGTTTCATAGCCTTTCATAAGGTTGGAGTAAGCACTCACTGCTACGTCGGAAGATTCACCCTCAAATATCGTTTTAGCATCATCCAGAGACTGCCCGCGCTTCAGTAATTTCACAATTCTGGGATAGCCTGACTCTGTGAGCGTTCCGTTGCCAAAATCCGTGGAGACCAGTAGTTCGTTCAACGATAGCCATACAGCAGCTCCTTTAGCCTCTGTGAGATAAAAACCGTTTTCTACGAAGGACAGTGAATCGAAGTCAAATTCACGAATCACCGTCGCATCGCTACCACCTCTTGAAAGATGAACTAGCGTTCGATTGTGTGCCCGCAAGGAAGTGGACCCTTTATAAACCCAGTTTTCGGATTCTCGTTCACTTAGCTCATCAATATCTAACACGATTTGCCAGTCTGGTTCCTCCTTCTTGTATTCCTCTAACGAAGTTCTACGTAAAACTCCCTTTGGATTTTGCTGATCCTGCCAGAAGTTGTAATACCACTCACCGATTTTGTTGACATAAGGAATCCGGGCATCGGAGTCCATGATGGACTTCAGTCTCTCAGATAGACCCTCAAATTGTTCGTTGATTGTGAAACGCTCGAAGGTTTTCTGATTGCGTTGTTGCACCCACTCGAGTGCCTCTTTACCTTCGATCTCTTCCAACCAAAAGTGTGGGTCCGTGTGGTTATCGGCCAATGCAATTGCTCCTACGAAGGTCCATAAAGTTATCCCTAGACTAACCAATTTTCTGTTCAATGACTACCGTCGACTAGCTTTAGATTTGATTCAGTGTAGCGAATTATCCACCACTTCGTTTACCACCCTGGTGGTACATCCCCAGCGGTGCACTATCTGATATGCCTCAAATGCGAACTAACCTGCTGATCTAGGTACCAATCGGACGTACACGTCATCTCGTAGGTGCTTTGAATAAAGGCAAACCATTTCTATGGTTCTGTCTTATCCTCGTTACTGGGTAGGACGTAACGTCCGTTGCTTTTCGCAGCAAGCACAACCTCATAGGCATCCTCTAGTTTAGTACAGCAACAACTGAGCGTACAGAGCAACATTGTGGTCATGTTTCCGACGAGTGAGCGCGTACAGGCACCGCCTGACGGGCTTGGACCAACCCCGCTTATCAAGCCGCGGTATGCACACTTGGCTGCAATTAATTTGGGAGTTATATACGAAAGTGGCGAAAAGAAAAATAACCGCATTTTCAAGCGTGGCATATTACGACGGACGAGGAACAGGAACAGAAATTTCTGAAGAAAGATAAAGCATGAAATAGATTCGCCCGGGAGATCACTTCATTGCCTGCACAAAAAACGACAGAGCTTCATAGCCAAGATCGAGTACATTCATGACTATCTGGCCAACAAGCACAGCGAAGAAGGTCTTGATTCCGGTGCTCTGGGTTCGCCAGACCTGAAGGACTAGCCGGACAAGAAAGAACTTGATGGCTTGTTGAGAGAAATCAGAGATACCGCCAAGCGACTCAAGTCAGCTCGACATCGCTTGGCTCAATTCTAGTTTCTAGTTAGTTTTCCGTTCTTCTTGTTGCGCCGTTTCTTCGGCTTGACCCCCCACCATTGCGTCCGCTAGCAGGATCGCCGTGGCAGGATTGTATAAAGCTTCTACTTTGTGCGCGTGCGGGATTTCTTGGTCATGCTAGAAAGCATACCTATAAACACCTCCGAACGATAAGGCTTCGGCATCGCCGAATACCTTCGACAAAGATAGTTCGAATGAATTGAATCGGGCTCCTACAGAAATCACGGCTGCCTGATCCTTTTCCTCCGTCTTGAGGCTGACGCCATGGTCAAAGAACTCGCCTTCAAATTCAAACCAGTAGGTGGTGAATCCAATCTTTCCAACCCAAGACACATTTTCGTTGTTTGAAGTGGAAGCCGTCAGCAGGAGCGAAAGATATCGGTTGCCAGTGGTCTCGATGTCGTAGCTCTGGGAATCGGCAAGTTCGGCAACGGCTTTCGGGTCAACGGCTGGCGCAAAGTCCAACACGGTCTCAAGGCCAAATGTTTCATTGAACTGATTCCCAATTCCGAGTCGAAACCCCACTCCCGATCCGACCGCTGCGTCGACGTCTTCGTCATAGAGCGAAATGCCGCTAAGCGCGTACCAGTTGGAGTCCTGTGCCGATGCCGAGAAGGATAACATTACGATTAAGCAAAAGGTTGTTGCAAATTTCATACTAATTCCTTTGGTTGATGAGAATCCCGGCAAAAAGCGCCGGGTCGTCATCAACCATGTGAGGAAAGAAATCCCTGCCTATTCGCCCATCCAAGGTAGCTAGTCCTAGACTTGTCGAGCTGTTCTATTTGGCAGGCAACCCGACATCGGGTGTCCTGCACATGGTTGATACAGGGATTCATTGTAACAGAATTGCGGGTACGTCATTGAATCTAGCTGGTTTTTGAAAACGACCTCCATCATCAACCTCATCTCATTCAAACTTTCAGATGACTAGCGTGCACGTGATAGCCTTCAGGTCGTCGGCACACATATAAATACGGATCCATGGACCATAGATCTTGACTTCAGGTAGAGCAGACAGACACGCCAATTCTCTACCTAACCTCGATTGGGATGTCCTTTACTACCTTCTGTGTAGGTCTACCAAGCATCAGCTTGGTATTTGGGAAGTACCCTAACTTCAAAGAACGGAAGTTCTTGCGAGTAAGCATTCTTGCGTTTCAGTACGGTAAATCGCTTGCCTAAATTGAAATATGTGGGCGCGCTGTAGTTATTGAAGCCGTAGAACTTAGAGAGACGTTATATGGTCTGCTTTTCTAGCATCTGACTCGATGACCCCCGATAAGATCCTTCAAATTGACAGACCTTGACCGTCTTTACACTAGTTGGTGACCTTAACCACCACTTCGAAGACCACCCTGAAGTACATCACCGATCGGAGCACTGTCTGATACGCCCCGAATGGGATCTAACCCACTGATCTTGGTGCCTAGCTGACGTGCTTTTCCTCTTCCAGGTATTTTGAATTCATAGCGAACCATTTCTATGGGTTCTATCTTGCCATCGTTACTTGGTAGGACATATCGCCAGTTATTTATGCTCGCAAGGACAACCGTATCGGCATCCTCCCCAGCACTCTCAACGACCTTAGCATCCTTAATGAACCCGTCTTCGTCGATTGCGAATTCCACGACGACACCAACTTGCTTACTAGGTAGCCGTTTAAGCGACTTCCAATCTGGATACGTCCAGTAAATCGGAGAAATCTGTGAAAGAGAACGTCCGACCGTCGGCGATAAGGTAGATAAAGCCTTGACGTGTGGAGTCGCCTTTTCGCTATCCTCTTGAGATTCGTAGTAACGGACTAATGCGACATGAATTGCTCTTTTTGTCTGAACACTGATCTGTTCAGAACCTGGCAGGTTAAGCGCTTCGCTCAACACTTTCTCAGCAGTTTCTGGATCCTCCATCCGACTGCTCAATATTCCGACCCACAACTTAGCTCTGGCTCGCGCTTCAACATTCTGTGAATTCTTCAAGTGCTCGTCGGCTTGTTTTGCGATTTCCAATCCGTATTCGTACCCAAAAGGTGACCGAGCAAAAACCATGGCAGCTTCGATTTCGATCCCCGCAACCGCTTCTGAACCTATCACAGGCTGAGCTATTTCAACTGCTCTGCCGTACAGCTCAGATGCATCTTTCATATTTCGTTCTACTTTCCACTGTGCTTCCTTGTCATGCGTGGTACCGAGTGCTTGAGCAAGACGGATTAATGGATCGACATTATTGGCGGCATTCTCGCCATAAATAGTCTCAGAGTTTTTTAGAGCTCGTCTAAGCAAAGGTCGGGCATCTTCAAAATTTCCAGCAAAGAGCGTGATGGTACCGAAGTTCATCGCAAGAGTATTGGTGGTCTTATGGAGGCGACCAAATTTCTTCATGCTTGCGTTGTAGGCCCGTTCTGCGTAGGGTATCGCTTGGGCGTACTGGCCTTCATTCATTAGCCTCGTCGATTCCTGATAGGAATCCATGAGTTCATCTGCATTTACAAAGCCGGCTGATAGGCCTGCAAACAAGATTAGATTTGAGAAGACAGTCGAGAGATAAATTCGTTTCATTGTTTAAATGTATGAAAAAAAGCCGGCTTGGAGAACCAAACCGGCCGAAAAACTTACTGACCCAGAGTTTATCGAAACCCCGCAGTCGTTTGATCTTTACTGACCCATTCGAATGTCGAACGTCATTTTGAAGTTTCGACCCCAAGGCTCATGCACTAGGGAGTCATAGGTCATCTCGTGCGGAGCAAATGGAGAGAACGCGTCGAACATATTGCGAACACCAAAGGTCACTTTCATGTCAACGGTTTCGACCCAAGGTACTTCGTAGGTGTAGTACAAATCCACGATGGTATGAGCGTCGATTTCCGTGATGTAGCGTGGGTGAGTATCTCCCGCCCAAATCTGTCGAGATCCTGGAATGACATCGTAACCACTAACTACTCGAGTAACTGTTCGAACATCATGTGGTCCAGTTCGGAAACCAGTGATCAGGTTAATGCGGTGTTGAGGATACGAACCTGTTTGGATTGGCGTACAGGCGCAGAACGCACTCCACTTACCTGCCACATCGAAACCACCGACTTCCCATTGCACCATATAGGTACCATTCATAGAAGCATAAGCAGTGCCGTCTAACATGTCGCGGAAGTAGTTTGCCGTGTAGTCAATGCCTTGAATCGTAGCATCTGGGCCGTTGAGTAGGCTTGAGACAATGCCGCTTGGCTCGCCAGATTCGTTATAGGAAATCACCCAATCGCTTGGACTTGCAGATGCCCACATACCTTGAACATTTATTTGATAGAGCTCAAGGTCTAAGGATAGAGCAGGCAAGATCGGAAATGAAGCTATCGCCATTCCAAAGTTAATGTTGTCTGATTCTTCAGGATCTACACCGGCATTCCGGGTGATGATTGGAATCCAGTCGCCAAAGAAAGGTACGCCCGCCGCATCTGCGGCAGTTTGGCTATTGATCGAAGAATCACAGTTGTTTGGACCAACGATCCCACACTGATAGAGCGTTACGATTCTTTGATCGCGAACAATCGTTTGCACCCTGAACGTGTTTTCCAAGCCTAGACGTAATTCAAGCCAGTCCAATGGCTGATATTTCACGTTCATCATTGGAGAAGTATGAGTGGTGTCGACGATGTCGTAGTTAGCGTGTCTCAGAGCAAGTTGCACCTGGACTTTGTCATGAATTGGTAAGTACAACTCACCAAAGTACTCAAACCAATCTACTTTGTATTGACCACCAGAAACATTCAAATTACCTAGGAAAATCAATGGAACCCAATCGTCGGGAGATTTTTGTTCGTTCACGTCCTCAAGTCTGTGAGCACCCTTTTGGTCCCAGTAAATGTCCTGATAGAAAATTTGCCCACCAACTGCTAGACCTGCTTGACCGCCCGGCAGATTGAGAGGTAGATCGCCTGAGAAGACACCTTCTGCAATCCAGAATTCACTTCGCTCATAGGCACCAGGCCCTGTTTGGTTAAACCAATCGTGAGTCGAATCGAGATTTTGTAGTGTCGCATTTGGGGAGGTCAAGGAAGAACCTAGCGCGTTCCAACCGTAACAGCCTGCGTCGGTGTTAAATCGAAGCTCCGCGTTCCGAGGATCGTCTGGATTCCATGCCTGTCGCGGACACTCAAAACCTGCTAGACCATTCAATGCCATCACATATCTGTCAAAAAGAATATCTGAGTGATCCCACTCGGTGTCTCGATGATTCCACGTAAAGGACAGATCATACGACCATGCACCCAAAGCATCTGTAAGTTCGACATCCCCACGAATCCCAAAGGCGGAAGTGAGGGTCGTATAAAAACGAGTATTGACTTTGGGTGGTCCAGAAGTCGCTACCGGTCGTTGACGAACACGAATACCTTGTGTACCGTCGTCAAAAGTATGTGTCACAGCGGCAGCCGATTCAGGACTCAATGTTCCAAGATAATTTTGTACTCCTGGACTGTCAACAGGTACCATGAAACTAGCACCCGTACTTAGACAATGCTTGTCATTCCAGCGTAGCCGATCAGTGATATAGCGACACAATTCGTTGTGTGTCGGTGGATAGGAAGGAGATTCATTGTTGTCTGTATCCAGAGTTGCCCAGTTGATCCAGCCGTACACTTCCACATTTTCGCTTGCTTGACTCGTAACCGATAGGTACATCTTCTGCCGAGTGTGGTCTTCAACCAAATTCCAGAACGAGGAATAGCTATAACGACAGAAGTTGGAATCTGACCAACTGAATGCATTCCATTCAGCGTTGTAGTAGCCACAATCAGGGTCGGCAATACTCCAACCAGCACTTAGTAGATGACCTTCATCTCCCAAAACACCCAATGCGTCTTCTGTCTGCTGGGGAACTATTGTTCCAGGATAGCCGAAACTGGAATAGCCTTGCGGCCAGCAGTTTTGTGTGTCCGCCGGGTCGCAGTAGTCGTATCTTCGAAGGTCGCGAGTATGGTAACCGTCGTTTTCAATACCTTCATACGCGAAAATCCAATTGGATTTCTCACCACCGGTCCCATACATGAATCCATATCGATCATCTTGACCATCGAATCCATCAAAAGTGCCGTGGGTATAGTGAAGTTTGAAACCTTCAAAATCCTGTTCAGTCACAAAATTCCAGACACCTGCCATAGCGGTTGATCCATAGAGGGTTGCACCTCCACTTCTCAGAACTTCGGTTCTTTCCCAAGCTATTTCCGGGAAGTTGCCGATGTCGACACCACTGCCGGTAAATCCTTGATCATCGCCTGAACCTGCCCAGATGGCACGTTTACCATTGAGCATGACAAGTGTTCGGTTCGCAGTAAGACCACGAAGTGACACATTGACCTGGCTTGCCTTTCCGGTACCACTAAAAGTGTTAGCGTTTCGGATATAGCTGTTGTTCTGTTCGACTTGATAAGTCAAGAACTCTTCAACATTTGGCTCACCGATCGCCGTGATGTATTCCTGATCGTAGGTGGCAATCGACGTGACGTTCACGTTAGTGCCTTTAATGTATGTTCCGAGGACCAAGACTTCTTCAACAGCCTCCTCCTCGTCATTGTCATCCTGTGCAAATGCATTGAACGTAAAGAGAATCAGTGCACTGACTACAGGCACAAACCATCTCCGCATTCTTAATTCAATCATCTGTATAAATCCCCCATGGAAGACGTGTAAATAGGTGTAAACGCCTATGGCTCGGTTACAAAAAGCCAATTCATCTACTACCCACCGTAAAGATACGTAGTAGGCTCAAGGGCATCCCCCACCTGCTGGACCCTCAAACGGCTTCTCTTCTTCATTTAGAAGTTTAATATAGAAAGATTGCCAATGTTGCATTTTTCTCCAGAATTTCTGCATTGTCTATTCAGTTGAGATTCGGCTACAAACCGAAGAAATTGCTAGGTGAGCGTGGTATTGCGGTCGATTGGGAAGGATATCCGCAAAGTAATTCAACATCCATCGGGTAGATGTGGAAGGCAACTAGCGGCCTGATTGAATTTCGCTGTGCCCTAGAGAAGAACCAGCTTGATTACTTTCGCGTTAACTGCTGTTCTTGCCATTTACCGTCACGATGGAAAGCAACCCAACCAGTTCGCTTGCCAGCTTTCTCCCCAGCTACATATTGTTGCTGGGTCTTCGTTGAGTACCTCAGGAAATAATCTCCGCCTTCTTGATCTTTTAATGGTGCTAGGAGCAAATAATGAAATTTGGGATGAAGCTCATTCGAGTAAGCCTTTAGCTCGCTGACACGCACCGCACGCATCTTTCGTACTTTGGGATATTTGCTTGCTCCTAAGAAAAGTCCTCTTACGCCATCACGTAGTAGATACACGTCATCACGTTCTTCTACAGGAAGATTCGTTTTAATTGGATCCTCTCGAGGAGGTGCGACACTGCCATCTCGCTGCAACTTTCGGGTGTTTTTACATCCATCTCCAGTGCAGGCGAAGTACTTCCCAAACCTTCCAGAGGTGAGGTGCATGTCTGAACCACATTTGTTGCACTCTACAACGTCTCCTTCGTACCCCTTGATGCGGAACTTGCCGTGTTCTATCTCGTGGCCTTGACAATCAGGGAAATTAAAACATATGTGGATTTTTCGTTCGGAATCAATGAGTTTCGCATCCATCGGTGATGAACACTTTGGACACTTTCTCCGACTTAGTAAATGTTGAGCTTGGTCTTTGTCATCGTCTGAATCACTCAATGCCTCGACATCTGCATCGGGCGTCAAGCTCATTGTTTTTTTACACTGACTCTCACCACGTTCCATGAACCCTGGACAGGCAAGGAATAACCCAGTGCTGGCGATTCTTAGCAACATTGATCTATCACAGTCAGGACATTTGACCCCTGTTTCAGCCGGTTGAACTTTTCGCAGGCCCGAAGAGGGGTCCCGCGCAATTTCCAATCGGTCGGAAAAGTCACCATAGAAAGTATCGAGAACGTCGGTGTAAGGTTTGCCGCCTTGTGCAATTTCGTCTAAATCGGTTTCCATCCGTGCAGTGAAGTTGTAGTCCATCAGCGTCTCAAAAGACTCGCTCAAGCGGTCCGTCACTACCTCACCGATCCGTTCGGTGAAAAAGCGCTTGTTGACTAGCTTCACGTAGCCGCGATCCTGGATAGTGGAGATGATCGCCGAATAGGTGCTCGGACGACCAATCCCCTCTTTTTCTAATTCTCGGATCAAACTAGCTTCGTTATATCTTGGAGGAGCAGATGTGAATTTTTGAAACTTCTCAGTTTTGACACAGTGAAGTTCCTGACCTTCTTTAAACTCAATCAGATTAGGTGCTTCGGGCAGTTTGCGCGGAGGATAGATTCGCTGATACCCGTCGAATATCCTCTCACTGACTGTTCGTCGTAATTCAAATTCACCAGCTTTGACTATTGTGTTTGAACTACGGGTTTTCGACGGCATCATTTGACTGGCAACAAATCTTTGCCAAATAAGCTCATATAGCGCCGAGGCGTCCTTCTGATCAACTGCGGTCTTGAAATGTCCAGTAGCGACTTTCTGCAGATTCACATCCGTAGGTCGAATCGCCTCATGCGCTTCTTGACTGGATGACCGATTTGAATAAACATTTGGTTTAGCGGGTAAGTACCGATTGCTGCCAGATTGATCGATTTCGTTTCGCAACTTTTGAGAGATGAATGAACGCGCGCTCGCAACAGCATCTTCAGACACGCTCACAGAATCTGTTCGCATATAGGTGATTAGACCCGCTTCATAGAGTCGTTGTGCCACACGCATGGTCTTTCCAACAGGAAACCCTATTCGAGTAGAAGCATCACGTTGCATGGTAGTGGTGATGAATGGGGCACTAGGTCTGTTCGAGTTGACTTTGCTTGTATGCGAAGCTACGGAAAACGATTGACCCTCCAATTCTTCGAGTGTGCTAGTCGCCTCTCCTTCATTACTAGGTTCGTACTTCTCACCCTTGTATTTTTCAACCGAAAAGGGCACCGAACCATCTGATCCTGAAGATCCACTAATCTCTTTCAACGACAGGTCTGCGGTTGCTTCCCAATATTCTCTGGGCACATGTGCGCGAATTTCACGTTCCCGTTCGACCAACATCCGTACTGCCACACTTTGTACACGTCCAGCAGACAACCCATTGGCAACTTTCTGGTATAGAAGAGGTGTCAATTCAAAACCAATCACTCGATCTAGAAATCTGCGCGCCTGTTGCGCATTGACACGATCCATATCGATTTTCAGTGGATGCTGGAATGCTTCTTTAATCGCGTTCTCAGTGATTTCGCTAAATACGACGCGTTCAAACTTTTCATCGTCGCCGCCGATGACTTCCCGTAGATGCCAGGCAATAGCCTCACCTTCACGATCTAAATCAGTAGCCAAATAAATCTTTGATGCTTTCTTGCCTGCTTCACGGAGCTTTTTAACAACGCTTGTCTTATTTTCTTGGATGCGGTAGTCAGCTTGCCAGTTATGATCGGGGTCAACACCCATCCTTTCGAGTTTGGTAGGAGGAGACTGACGGGAGTACCTTATCCGTCCACTTTTGTGCAAATCTCTAACATGCCCAACGCAAGCCATCACGGTATAGTCTTTTCCGAGATAGCGCTTTATCGTTTGAATCTTGCCAGCCGATTCGACTATAACTAACGAATCCGCCATATTTAATCGTCCACCCTCAATTGTTTCCGAGTGTTGACCGAGATTTGCATCAATGATTTTTCCTATGCAACAAGACTACGAAATCGCTCGTAGTCCCAATAAATTCGATTTAGAGTTTACGTTTGGCATTTTTGTTCGAGAACAGTCTCATTTGTTTGGACTAACACAATCTGTTCTGCCATAACTAAGCAACTCCCACTAATTACCTCGCGGTTTATCTTAATTTTTTTGCGAGTAGTGGTTTTAGCGATATTAGCGTTCATTTATTCAAATGGCATCCTCTTCAGCGATCGCTCGTTCGTTCAGATCTAATATGGCTTGTAACTGTTCCTTCAATTGAATTAGAAACTGCTGAGAATCACCCATTAGCTTCTCCTGACCAATCCAGCCTACACCCGAATGGTCGCTTGTTACAGCCAAGCAGGAATCTGGTAATTTTTCGAGTACGTCGTCTAACTCGCGCCAATACTCGTGATCAGAAATCTGAACGTAGAGCGGTAAACCATCAGCAAACTCCCAGCCTATGAGAGGCACACTTGATTGCTTGGAACGACGAATCTGCCATGTAGGAGTTATGGGGTTCTTAGCTCGAAGAGGCAAGGAATAAGAACAACAAAGAACCCTTGGATCCCGTTTTTTACCACCAGCAGATACACGTTCTTCAGGTAGACTGTCGTATTTCGGTAGAGATACGGCAGTAACTACCAATCCAGAGCTTCGTGCATCGATCCTGAACCGTGCCAACCGACGTTGGTTACGAGACGGAATCAGGTAAAAAGTACCGCCAAACCCCAAAAGGAGGATCACTGCGATGATGATGTAATTTTCCACGGGTACCCAACCAAAAGTGCAATTTCTAGTTTAAGTACGCACGGCATTGAACATAAATCAATTCAAGCAGAGACGCGTTTATCAGCATTAGAGATTGACTCAACCTTAAAATCTTCACTAGTGTGCGGAATCTGAGACATCGATCGCTGATTTTCTACGCGCATATTGTTATTCCTTCCATTCCATCTCATCACGGGATTCGTGTTAGCAAGGTTGATTAGAGCGCTCGAGAAGCATTGGTCGAATCGCTGGGCTATGCGCCTTATACAGACAATTTTTTGGAAGTGTTTTTCCAATTTCAAATGTGTATTGCTGTTTGCGCTTCCCTTTTTCGGTATGCCTGCAAGCGGCAGTCTATACGAAGACCGATTGAACTATCGCCAAGCCAAGTATGCGCTTGAAGTAGGACGCACGACAGAGTACCGCGAGCTACGAGAAACTCTTGGTGATTACGTCCTTACCACGTACCTCGATTACTACGAAAAAGCGATCAGTGTATCCCGTATCAAGCCAGAACAAGCAATTGCTATAAGGTCTGAGTTCTCAGAATACTCGTTAGGTGACCGGTTTTTTCGTCAGTGGCTAAGTGTGCAAGGCAGGCAAAAAAAATGGAAGATCTATGCCGACTTCTACGAAGAAAGTAGTGACGCGAAAGACCAGTGTCTCTATCTTCAAGCACTGTTCCACACCAAGCAAGACGAAGCAGCTCTACTTCTTGTACCTCAAGTTTGGATGCATGGAAAATCCCAACCGAAGGAGTGTGACCTACCCTTCAATCGTTGGATGAGAGCACAACGAGTCACAAATGGCCTCTCTTGGCAAAGACTAGAACTAGCACTTGGTGAAAAACAACGGCAACTTTCTAACTATCTGCTCCGCTTCTTTTCCGCGGATGTTCGACGCAGTGCAGAGACCCTGATCAGAGTAGATCGAAACCCAAAACTCACCAGTAATCGACATAACTTCAAAAATGACCGATGGGGACGAGCTGCATTGCAGTTTGGGCTTTTCAAGTTACTTCGTTCGGACGCGGAGCTAGCGCAGGCAAACTGGCAAAAAGTCAGTGCTCACTTCGATTACTCTGAAGCTGAAGTAGCTCACGTCAATGATGAAATGGCATTCTGGCTTTCACGAGACGACATTCTGCCCCCAGTCAAAGATGAGTTCGAGGCATTTTCGGTTCGTACTCAAACCAGCATCCTGGATACCGTAATCAGTCACAAAGACTGGGATCTAGCGCAACAGCTGTTCCCGATTCTGCCGGAATCGGAACGAGAGACGGAGAAATGGCGCTACTGGAGAGGGATCATTGATCAACAATTAGCACAGGAATCTCCCGCGGTCGTGGCCTTGCAAGAGTTAGCACAGGAACGCCAGTACTATGGATTTCTTGCCGCAATGGCCACAGGACAGCCTTCCCAGTTAAATTTGGCCGAGGCAGTAATAAGCGAAGAGGATCATAGAAGATTGCTCAATGATCGGAGAGTCCAGATAGTCTTGGAGCTCTTTGCCATTGGAGACTCCGCTAACGCAAGAACAGAGTGGCGTTATCTTCAGCAAAGCTTGACCGAGCAGGAAAGACTCGTTATCGTGAAGCAATTTGCGGACTTAGGTCTTACGTACGATGCTATCTATTCAGCAAGCGACGCTGGGGCAAACGATGCATTAGAAGTGAGATTTCCACAACCTTATCTGCATGAGTTTCGTAGGCATTCCCATCAGACGAATGTACCTATCGACTACCTATTTGGGATCGCGCGACAGGAAAGCGCATTCAATCCGAGCGCGGTTTCACCTGTAGGCGCTCGTGGGCTCATGCAATTGATGCCAAGGACTGCTGAAGGGACCGCAACTCGATTACGAATATCCAAACCGTCGTCATCCTCTCTGTTGCTACCTCATATTAATATTCGCTTGGGTGCACATCATGTTGCTGAACTCATGGATGATTTTGGACAAAATCGCATCTTGGTTGCCGCCGCCTACAACGCGGGTTCTTCCAATGTTCGCCGCTGGCTTCAAAACAATGTCGTGATGAATACCACTTCATGGATAGAGCGCATCCCCTACCATGAAACTCGCTCGTACGTAAAAAGTGTATTGGCATTCTCACATGTGTACGCACTGATGATGGGCATAGATAAACCAATCATTGCGAAACACGAGCTTGTGATACCCGGTAACGGCGCTTACTAGGGAATTCACCTCCCCTAGCGAAGGTTGGATAGGACTCTGTGATAGACATAGGCGCGAATCTAACCGACAAATCGTTTTCCGACGATCTTCATGTTGTCCTGGAGCAGGCACAGGAAGCTGGTCTCTCTGCCATTGTCGTCACAGGCACTGACGTTGCGGCCTCGCAAGCGGCTCAGAAACTTGCGCACAATTTCCCTGATGCTCTTTATTCCACAGCTGGCGTTCATCCACACCATGCAGATGAGGTTGGCGAGAACTGGATTGAAGCGCTCACAGAGCTCGCTCGTCTGCGAGAAGTCGTCGCCATCGGGGAAACGGGATTGGATTACTTTCGAGATTTTTCACCGAGAGAAGATCAAAAGGAAGTTTTCGTGCTTCAGCTTCAACTAGCTCGCGATCTCGCTATGCCAATCTTCATACATGATCGAGATTCGCATGGAGACATGGCTCGATTACTTTCCATGCATCTAGCTTCTCCCTCCGTAGTTCATTGCTTTACGGGTAATGCGGAAGCGCTAAAGAGTTATCTGGATCTTGGATGCTACATAGGGATTACGGGATGGGTGTGCGATGAGCGACGAGGCTCCGAATTAGCTGGTCTGATCCCAAACATCCCACTCGATCGACTGTTAATCGAAACCGACGCGCCCTACCTTCTACCTCGCACGATCAGACCACGTCCGCGTTCAAGACGAAACGAACCAAAATATCTAGTGTATGTAGCACAGAAAGTGGCAGAGCTAACCTCAAAATCAATTCAGGAAATAGCGGAAGTTACGACACAGAATGCAAAGCAACTATTCCGACTGCCCTAACAATTCCTTGAGTTCCTTAAGTTCGAATGGCCAGTCAAGTTCTTCATCGTCGACACTTAACACTGGTATTCTTTTGCCATAGCGTTCAAATAGATGGTCAGTTTCGCTGATGTCAATCGTTTCCAAAACATAGCCATGAAGTGCACCAGACTCCAAAACGAAACTCAGTGCGACATCACAGAGTTCGCAGTCAGATGTCAGATAAAAATAGCAAACCATGCGTCGCTGTATCGTAAGCTATGTGCCGTTGTCTAAGTGGATTGAATTTTGCAGACAGACCGAGTTTTCGTTCGCCGAGTTGAGTCAAGGGACCGTAAACAGATCGTTCAGCGAGCAAAAGAGAGTATCTCGTTTCATACACCATGGGTCTCCACACCTACAACGAACCATATTTTTCGACTCTATATGAGACGAATACGCCGTACAGATCATGAAGGGTTTGTTTGCTGTCTGAGAGATTCGGAACAGATTGTTGGTGTTTTCAATCTAAATAACATCCTGAAAAACGTATACATGAGTGCTTCAATTGGTTACTACGCTTTCAGCGAATTTTCGGGAAACGGATTTATGACTGAAGGATTGAATCTGGTCAAGCGCATTGCATTCGAAAACATGAGCCTACATCGACTTGAAGCAGCTATTCAGCCTGACAATTTGCCTTCCAAGGCACTCGCCAAACGCTGTGGTTTTGAGTACGAGGGCATTGCTAAAGAGTATTTGTTCTTGAATGGTAGGTGGTGTGACCACGAACGTTGGGTTGCGTTGGACTCTCGCGCTCACAGTCTATTACTTGGAACTGAGTCTTATGGCATCTAGAACCCTGTCTAGTTACGGTTCATGGCAGTCGCATATTTCGCCTGAGTCCCTCGTGAAGGATATGGTAGGGTTAGGTAATCTCCGGAGCAATGGAGACTCGTTGTTCTGGCTTGAAAGACGAGCACATGAAGGAGGACGAGAGGTTATCGTCGAGTTTAGAGACTCGAAGCAACAGGATGTCTTTGAACGGCCATACAGCTCAGCTACTCGAGTACATGAGTACGGCGGTGGAAGTTACTGCGTAGGTTCAGATGCTGTGTACTTCGTCAATCGATCAGACCAGAATATCAACGAAGTCATGCTAGCCACCCGTAAACTCCGACAGATTACTACAGGCGACTCTAACGAGAGATTTGCCGATTTAGAAATTGATTCTGAAGGAGAGTGCCTATATGTGGTTCGGGAACGACATTCAGAGAATTCAGAACCAGTCAATGACCTTGTGAGGATCGACGTAAAGTCTGGAGCCATACAGCTGGTCACTGAAGGTCACGACTTTTACGCAGCCCCCAGGTTGTCACCAGATAACAAGCGACTCGCATTTATTTGTTGGGATCACCCAAACATGCCATTCAACGGCACTCAACTCATGATTATGGAATTACCAGAAGATAGTCAATCGTCCCTTGAGCATGCCCAAACTACTCTAGTGTGCGGTAGTTCGAGCGAGAGTGTGTTGCAACCTGTCTGGATGTCCAATAACCGCTTACTGTTCTCCTCTGATCGCACAGATTTTTGGAATCTGCATATTTACGACGAGACGGGTATTTATTGTGTAGTGGAAGATGCCGCAGAATATAGCAGTGCACAGTGGTCCTTCGGAAGCCGAGACTATGTACCGATTGACGATAGGTTTATAGTAGCTCGTCGCAATGCGCCTGAAGAAAGTGAGCTGGTAATGGTGGATAGCGTTCTTAATGTGGTCAGTCCACTGTGCGATAAATTCAGTTCTTTCAGTTCGATAACCTCTCATCAGGGCAAGATCGTTTTCATCGGAGGTAAAGAGACTGACTACAACGTAGTAGCAGAATTTGATCCAAGAACCAGTTCAATCCAAGAATTGAAAAATCAAAGTGCACAGTCACTTCCACAAGAATGGATCTCCAAACCAGAGAAAATCGTATACCCGAACAAAAACGATGAAGTCGTTTACGCGTATTACTATGCGCCGAACAATCCTGATTTCGAGGCAGGAGATTACGAAAGACCTCCCTTGCTTGTAATGTCCCATGGTGGTCCTACAGGTGGTACGAACGCAGACCTATCCTTACGAATTCAGTTTTATACCTCTAGAGGATGGGCAGTGTTAGACGTGGATTATGGCGGAAGTACAGGCTACGGTCGGAAATATCGCGAGCGGCTTAATGGCACCTGGGGCATCACGGATGTCGTCGATTGTGAATCCGGCGTTCGACATTTGATTGGGCTGGACTTAATCGATCCGAGAAAGGTTGCAATCGTGGGTGGGAGTGCGGGAGGATACACAACTCTAAGAGCATTGACCACCTCTAGCTTATTCAGTGCAGGTGCAAGTCATTATGGTGTAGCAGACGTGAGGATGCTCATAAATGACACGCATAAGTTTGAATCGCGTTATGTTGATCAACTCATCCCAGAGGATGAAATAGACGCTAGATCGCCAAGCAATTACGTCGATCAGTTTCGTTGCCCGGTTGTGTTTTTTCAGGGAGATCAAGATTTTGTGGTACCAAAATCACAAGCAAGAACCATGTTCGACGCAATCAAATCCAGAGGAATATTTACTGCCTTATTCATCTATGAAGGCGAAGGACATGGCTTTCGAAAGTCTGAGAACATACAAACTACGATCGTAGCGCAGTATCGTTTCTTTGCTCATGTATTCGGCTTCGAGACACCTGACATTGAAGACACTTGCTTTAATACGGCTGAGGTAGCAAACGAGCCGTGGAACTAAAAGTAGCAATCATTGGCGGTGGCTCTTCCGACGAAGCAGAGATCTCACGCATCTCTTCGGGAGAGGTGTTAAAAGCAATTCAAATCACCCATGAAGCCAAATTTTTCGAGTTCGACAAGAATCTTGCAACAAATCTTCTTGATTACGGACCAGATGTTGCGGTCCCCGTCTTGCACGGTCCGCATGGAGAAGACGGCACGATTCAAGGATTTCTGTCTGGCCTAGAAATACCTTTTGTAGGTTCTGATATACATGCATCCGCAATCGGTATGGACAAGCATGTATCGAAGTTGGTTTTCGAGGATAACAACCTTTCAGTTTTGCCGTCGTTCGTACTCACGGATCGCGACCTGCAACCCTGCAATATTGATCAATCGATTGATCAGATTCATAGTGAGCTAGGAGCAAGCTTGGTCGTCAAGCCTGTCAATCAGGGATCTGCTATAGGTGTTACTCTCTTACCAAATGGTGGAGACTTAAAGCCAGCTTTGTTGGAAGCTGCGAAGTACTCCAGAGAAATTCTGATCGAACCTTTTAAACAAGGTCGCGAAATAACCGTCGGAGTTCTTGATCTATACGACCAAGAGCCAACGAGTCTACCTGTGATCGATATAGTGCTTGCGAAGGATGAGTGGTACGACTTTACCAATCGTTATACCGTCGGGAAAAGCAAGCATGTAATTCCGCCTAAAGGACTATCGCAAGAATTGTTGGACTCTATTGCAGAAGCAGCTGTTAAGGCACATGTCGCATTGAGTTGTAGCGACTTGTCTCGAAGTGACTTCGTAGTTGAAGACACTGGCAAATACTGGCTATTGGAGGTGAATACCATGCCGGGCATGACATCTACTAGCCTCTATCCAGACGCGGCACGAGCCAACAATATAGCTTTTCCAACTCTGATGGCACAGCTTGTCGAGAGTGGATTTAAACGAGGAGTTCGCTGAAAATCTCAGCTACTGGCGGTTAGTAAACGAGAACCGCCAACACTAATCACGGTCAGCTTAGCACCGGCGATCCTCTAGCCAACCAAACGATTGGCATTTCTAATTAGGAATTATGTAGCGCGCTGAAGAAATTCGGTGAAATG
>MPMU01000039.1 GCA_002238665.1 Gammaproteobacteria bacterium bin55 | reverse complement strand
ATTTTTGAACCTGGTCCAAACTCACCTTCTAAGAGCTTCTTCGCTAACGGATTCTCCAGATTTTTCTGAATCGCGCGCTTGATTGGACGAGCTCCAAATACGGGATCAAAAGCAGCCTCAGCGATTAATTCAATGACGGTATCACTGACTTCTAAAGTCAGATTCTGGGATTCCATTCGATCCACCAGGATGGCGACTTGCATCTTCGTGATTGATTGGCAATGTTCTGCTAACAACGCGTGAAACACGACGACTTCATCGATCCGATTCAGGAATTCTGGACGGAAGTGTGCTCGCACGACTTCCATTACACTGTCTTTCATCTCATCGTAGCTACTGTCGATCATGTCTTGGATTTTTTCCGACCCTAAATTTGAAGTCATGACAATGACGGTGTTTCGGAAATCTACCGTTCTGCCGTGTCCGTCAGTCAGTCGGCCGTCGTCGAGCACTTGAAGCAATATATTGAAGACATCGGGATGAGCTTTTTCAATCTCGTCTAACAGCAGTACAGAGTAAGGTTTTCGTCTCACTCTTTCCGTGAGGTAACCTCCTTCCTCGTAACCTACATAACCGGGAGGTGCCCCGATCAGTCTCGCGACTGAGTGTTTCTCCATGAATTCAGACATGTCAATTCGGATCATGGCAGATTCGGTATCGAATAAGAACTCTGCAAGAGATTTACAAAGTTCTGTCTTACCTACACCTGAGGGACCTAAAAACAGGAATGAGCCGTTTGGTCGGTTTACGTCTGCGAGACCAGCCCTAGACCTTCGAACCGCGTCAGACACAACGTTTACAGCGACGTCTTGCCCTACTACTCGAGAATGCAGTGCTTCTTCCATGTTGAGTAATTTGGTGCGTTCACCTTGGAGCATTTTTGACACTGGTATCCCAGTTCTGGCCGACACGACCTCAGCGATTTCGTCTTCTCCAACCTGACTGCGGAGCAGTCGAAATTCCATCTGACCTTGCTGATTGCTCAGCTCAAGTTTTCTCTCTAATTCAGGAATCTTTCCG
Organism: Gammaproteobacteria bacterium bin55; assembly: GCA_002238665.1. Taxonomy (GTDB): domain Bacteria; phylum Pseudomonadota; class Gammaproteobacteria; order Pseudomonadales; family Azotimanducaceae; genus Bin55. The sequence goes on along the minus strand of MPMU01000039.1, from coordinate 23,639 downwards.
TACTGTAGTTCAGCCATTCTGGATAGATCGCCAGCGCGTTTTGCATGCTCGTAGTCAAGACGGGTAGCCTCTAACTCCTCTTTTACCTGTTGGGAATCTTGTACGCTCGCCTTTTCTTTCCGCAGTTCCTCATCAAGGTCGGCGAATTCACTTTCTAGTTCATGGATGGAATCTTCTAGATTTTTCAGGCGTTCTTTGGATGCTGTGTCCGTTTCTTTCTCTAGAGCTTTTTGCTCCATTTTCTGTTGTATGAGCCGATGTTCGATGACATCCATTTCTTCGGGTTTCGAATCTAGTTCCATTCGGATTCGGCTCGCGGCTTCATCGACTAAATCTATGGCTTTGTCCGGTAAGTGTCGATCAGTGATGTATCGGTGCGACAACGTGGCGGCAGCGACAATTGCCGGATCTGTGATATTGACGCCGTGGTGTACCTCGTAACGTTCCTTGAGTCCACGAAGGATCGCGATGGTATCGGCGACATCTGGCTCGTCCAGAATAACGATCTGAAACCGTCTAGCAAGTGCCGCGTCCTTTTCGATATGCTGACGATATTCATCTAGTGTAGTAGCGCCGACACAATGGAGTTCCCCTCGAGCCAGTGCAGGTTTTAGCATGTTGCCTGCATCGACTGCACCTTCGGCAGCACCTGCACCTACCAATGTATGTAGCTCGTCTATAAACAGAATGATCTGACCTTCCTGTTTATTCAATTCATTGAGAAGTGCCTTGAGACGCTCTTCAAATTCACCACGAAATTTCGACCCGGCTACGAGAGCCCCCAAGTCGAGGGCTAGCACTTTCATGCTCTTCAAACTTTCAGGTACTGATTGTGCAACTATTCGTTGTGCGAGTCCTTCGACAACAGCGGTTTTACCCACTCCCGGTTCGCCGATGAGCACAGGATTGTTTTTTGTTCGTCGCTGTAGAACTTGGATCGTGCGGCGTATCTCATCGTCTCTACCAATGACTGGATCAAGTTTGCCTTCTCGAGCTCTAGCAGTGAGATCAATCGTGTATTTCGCCAGTGCTTCTCGATTTTCCTCAGCATTTTCGTCTGAAACCGTTTCGCCCTGACGCGCTTGGTCAATAGCCACCGTAAGGTGCTCGCTTTGTAGTCCAAGGTCACGAAGTAATCGGCCACAAACACCGCCCACCTGCAGGATCGCAAGAGGAATCATCTCCGAAGATATAAAAGTATCTCCCCGTTGTTGGGCTAGGTTGTTTGCAACGTTAAAAGTCCTAGCAGTCTCGTTATCCATTTGAACGTCGCCGTCGACACCCTCAACACTTGACTGCTGACTCAGTTTTGCGTTCAGTTCATCGCTTGATTGTTGGGTGTTGACTCCGCACCTCTGCAGGAGTGGCGCGACGCCTCCGTTTGGTTGGTCGAGCAGACTGGCCATGAGATGGATTGGCGTTAATACTTGGTGGTTTCTGGAGACGGCTTTCTGTACTGCATCTTCGAGTGCTTGCCGAAGTGAAGTGGTGAAATTTTTCGGGTTCATATTTATCGAAAATCGTTTAAGTGTTCACAAAAATCATTTATCTCTATGTACTAAAGATGTGGTTTAAATGACAAAAAAACAAGGGGTGTCCAACCACAACAGTCTGGGTTTAAACCAAGCAAAACTTGGATTGACTCAAGTTGGAGGAGAGCGGCCGATCAGAAGCCTATCAAACAAGGACTCTTCCGATTTAGAACGGAAGCCACCTGTCATGCGAAAATTCGTCGCACATCTCTAGTGGTACTTGGAACCGATCTAGCGGTTCACCCATTTGCGAAATTGACGCACCACTTGCACGTAGCTCATGGTGCGGAATCTGCTAGTTGTTGGATCCCGTTGGAATATCGCTGAAAGGTATCCCTTTATCTGGACGGATGTCCTGAGGCATGCCAAGTACGCGTTCCGCAAGAATATTCAGCATGATCTCGTCCGATCCGCCTGCTATACGACCGCCAGGAGCACCCATAAATGCACCGGGATACATCCCGTATTCCTCTGCCATTGGTCCTTCAAGCGCGCCGGTGAGTTCGCACAAGTCCATCGCGAAATTTGACATGTCCTGCATCTTGGAGGCACCAACGAGCTTGCCGATTGAGTTCTCGGGTCCAGGAGTTTCGCCTCTGGACAATGCAGTCAGAGAACGATAACCGGTGTACTTCAGACCTGATTCCTGACAATACCATGTCGCCAGTTTGGAACGTACATTGGCATCTTCAATAGCAGGTTTGTCGTCGATATTGACACGCTGGGCGAGCTGGAAGACTCGGCTGAATCCGACACCACCTCCACCCCCGCCAATGGCGGCACGCTCGTTCATGAGCGTGGTAATGGCTACTTGCCACCCCTGTCCGACGGCACCTAATCTTTGTGAATCTGGCACTCGGACATCGTTGAAAAATACTTCGTTAAAGTTCGCGCCGCCGGAGATTTGCTTGATCGGTTTGATCTCGATTCCTGGAGATTTCATATCTAGGAAGAAGTAGGTAAGTCCCTTGTGCTTAGCCGCACTCGGATCTGTACGTAAAACGATAATCCCGTAGTCACTGTAGTGAGCACCAGAGGTCCAGATCTTTTGACCATTGATGATCCAATCGTCTCCGTCGCGTTCGGCTTTTGTTCTTGCCGCTGCAAGGTCGGAGCCACCTGCTGGCTCACTGAATAGTTGACACCAAATATTCTCTCCAGAGGCGAGAGGAGGTAAATGGTGTCGTTTCTGATCTTCAGTTGCCCAAGACATGAGAGTTGGGGCAGCCATTCCCTGACCGATTGCGAAAACACCGGCAGGTACACTGAATTTGGATTCCTCTTGACCCCAGATCACGTTTTCAATGGCTGTTGCGTCTCGACCACCGTATTCCTTTGGCCATCGGAGGCATGCCCAGCCTGCGTCGTACTTGCGTTTTTGCCACAACTTGCAACGCGCGATTTCGTCCAGTCCTTCTAGTTCGTCCTTAGTTGGGACGTTTGCATCAAGCCAAGTTCGTACTTCCTCGCGGAATGCGGTTTCTTTAGGGGTGTCATTAAAGTCCATAAGTACTCCTTAAGCCGCTGTTGCGACGTTGCTTTGTTCGTAGGCCGTGATCAATCGATCCTGCCACCATCCTTCACTGCCGATATTAACAGATAGCAGTTTTGCACGGCGATAGAAAAATTGACAATCGAATTCCCAGGTGAATCCCATGCCACCGTGAGTTTGGATATTCTCCTTGGATGCATAGTAGAACGCCTGAATAGCGCTGACTCGACAGGTAGCGGCAGCTAAAGGTAGCTCAGCTTCGTCGCCGTCCAATGCCCAAGCACCGTAGTAACCATTTGATCGAGCCAATGTATTCTTCACGTATGCATGTGCGAGTTTGTGCTTAATCGCTTGAAATCCGGCAATCGGTCTGCCGAATGCATATCGCTCCATCGCGTAAGTTTTAGCCTGCTCAAGAGCTGCTTGTGCACCACCCACTTGCTCCCAAGCGAAGAGTACAGCCGCGCGGTCAAGTAATTTATTCGTAAAACTCCAACCATCGGAAGTGCCACCAAGTACTTCGGCAGGAGTATCTTCAAAGACCAGCTCTGCATGTTTACGGCTCTGATCGATGGTACGGGCAGGGTTCTTCGTAACCCCATCTAAGTCGGCCATTACCACCGACACACCAGTTTCGCTCTTAGCGACGACGATGGCAAAGTCAGCGATTGAACCATCGGCGACCGGAACTTTGGTGCCATTGAGTTTGCCGTCTTTAAAAGTAGTAGTCAGACTCTTGGCCGATGGTCGACCTGCGGCTTCTCCAAATGCGAACGTGCCGATGATCTCGCCTGTGGCTAGCTTGGGCAAATACGTTTGCTGTTGCTGTTCCGAGCCGCCCATCAGGAGTGCTTCCGTAGCTAGGTAAACGCTCGACGAAAAAGGAACTGGAGCTAGGACGCGACCTATTTCTTCGGCAATAACTGATAATTCATAGTACGAAAGACCTAGACCGCCATGACTTTCAGGGATAACGGTTGAGAGCCATCCTAATTCCGCTATTTGTTGCCAAAGTTCCTTGTCATATGGCTGATCACTTTCAAGTATCTTGCGAACCGTCGCCGGTGGGCAGTTATCCGCTAAAAAACCTTGAGCCTGTTCACGGAGTAAATTCTGTTCATCCGAGAATTCAAAATTCACGCACTCGTTCCTGTTTTACAGTAATTCAGAGATTGCCATTTTAAAGGTTTTACGTCGAGTATGAATCAATGGACAATGCCTATTGACTATAGCGAGTTAGGCTTGATAAGGATTGCTGCGGTTTCGCCAGCCATTCAGATAGCAGATCCTCATGCCAATGCCGAAGCAATCGCAGATGCGTATAGACGTTTCGCCGATCGCTCCTGTAGCGTGATTCTCACCCCGGAAATGTCGTTGACGGGATACACATGTGAAGATTTGTTTCTCAAAGAGGATCTTCTTGCTCGAACGCAGGAAGCTTTGCTGCAACTAGCCGGATCAACCGGTGAATCTCACCTGATCGTTGGCGCACCATGTGTATTGGTGGATAGTAGGGTGCTGAATTGCGCGTACGTACTTGCCGAAGGAAATATTTTGGGTGCGGTGCCTAAATTGGCAATCCCCAATCATGGTGAGTTTTACGAACGTCGCTGGTTTTCATCTGGACAAGGTGTGGCTTCGTATGTTCGTAGCGGGGATAAAGTGTTTCGAGTCGATACCCAGCAACTATTCCAGGTAGGCTCTGCCTACTACGGTATCGAGATTTGTGAGGATCTTTGGTCACCTCAGCCATTATCGAGTCAACACGCAGTGCAAGGTGCTCAGATCTTGCTTAATCCTTCCGCCAGTCCTGAGTTGGTGTCGAAAGCTGACTATCGACGAGAATTGGTGCGGATACAGAGCGCACGGTGTTTAGCGGGATATGTGTACGCAGGTGCTGGAGCTACGGAGTCAACCAAAGATCTGGTTTACGGCGGACATTTACTCGCTGCAGAGAATGGCGTAATACTTGGACAATCTGACCGTTATAGTCTTGAGGAGAACGCTCTGGTGGTCGATTTCGATGTGCAGAAGTTAGCTCACGAGCGAAGAAGCAACTCTACTTTTGCAACGGTGCAACGATCTAATACCTATATCGTACAAGGAACCTCCTCAACGATATCGCTCCAAAACCATCTGCGTATTTTGGACCGGCACCCATTCGTCCCTGACGATGTTGAGGAGTCTGATGCAAGGGCAGAAGAGATCATGCACATACAGACCACAGGTTTGGCGCGTCGAGTACGACAAGTAGGTTGTCAATCGTTGGTGATAGGGTTATCGGGTGGTCTGGATTCCACGTTGGCATTTCTGGTATGTCTGGAAGTACTGAAGAAACTAGCGCCGTCTGCACCGAAGATTGCCGCCATTACGCTCCCTGGACCTGGCACATCGGATCACACATTGGAAACAGTGCGTCGACTATGTGAAATCACAGAAATCGAGCTCAAAGAGATTCCAATTCAAGAGGCGGTTGAACATCACTTGGAAGACCTTGGACATTCCAAGGATCCGGACCTGGTATTCGAGAATAGTCAAGCACGAGAACGTACGCAGATTCTGTTCGACTATGCGAATAAAGTGGATGGAATTGTCATAGGTACCGGAGATCTGTCCGAACTCGCTCTAGGGTGGTGCACCTATAACGCCGACCATATGTCGAGTTACAACGTGAATGTGGGCGTGCCGAAAACGCTGATCAAGTATGTGGTTCAGTGGTACGCGACTCACAGAGCCGATAGTGCACTCCGCGAAACACTGATCAGAGTGTTAGAAACCCCTATTTCGCCTGAATTGATTCCTCACGAGGAAGGCAAAATGACTCAGTTCACTGAAGAGCAAGTTGGTCCGTTCGAGTTGCATGATTTTTTCCTTTACCATTTTCTTCGTACTGGAGCATCCGCGCGGAAGATATATATCTGGGCTTGTGAGGCGTTTCAGGATGCGTACACTCATTCAGATGTGAAGTACTGGTTAAGGGTGTTTTTTAATCGGTTTTTTGCACAACAATTTAAACGCACGACGCTTCCCGCTGGTCCAAAAGTAGGTACTGTCAGCTTGTCTCCGAGAGGGGATTGGCGTATGCCGGACGAAGTAGATGCATTCACTTTCTTGAAGAGTATCGATGACTTTTGACAATTTTCGCCACCGAGTAGTGGTCTGGCTATCAGGTACACTCCTGCTGGTTGCACATGTTGTATCCGCTCAACCTCAAGAGCGACCGTACTGTGGCGACGAAGGAGTCTGGTTTCAAATTCTGGGATCAGGTGATCTAGACCTGGACAACAACCGGGCAGCAGCGTCTTATATCGTCTGGTTAGACAACAAGGCTCGTGTCCTCATTGATGCGGGAGCTGGCACAGCACTACGATTTGATGAGAGTCATGCGAAATTCGCGGACTTACATGCCATATTACTCACTCAGAATAGTCTTGAAAAATCAGGCGATCTCATTAACTTAATCGCTGGGTCCTATCGCTCTGAACGCGAAGAGACCTTATTGGTGTTCGGACCGGAAGGTGACGAACAGAATCTCTCCACCACCGAGTTGTTCAAACGAATGACTGGTCCGGACGGTGCATATCCCAGCCTTCAAAGGTTGGCTTTCCATGACAGCTCGTTAGGGCATCGAATCAGGATACGGGATGTACCAGCCAAGGGGCGTAAGAAGTGGTCTGGATACGGTACACAACTTGTGCAACTCCATTCCATTCCAGTCAATCACGGCGAGGTACCAACGGTAGCTTGGCGAATCGATGTGGGTGGTCATGCGCTGGTGTTCGCAAATGATTTCAATAACCAGAAGGATGTCGTTGCGGATTTTGCTGAAGACGCAGACGTTTTGGTTTTCTCTCACCAGATACCAGAAGGTGTCGTGGGAGAGGTTAGGGAGAAGTTTGTTTCTCCTTCGCAAATTGGTCGTATCGCGGCACGCGCGGATCCGCGTTTTATCGTACTTGGTAGCCGCAGTTGGCGAACGTTTGCTCGGGAACAGAGTTCTATGGACACCATTGAAAGGCATTTCGACGGCATACAGGTGTTTGCTAACGAGCTCGAGTGCTGGGGTTTATAATGATTTTCCCATCTGTGTAGAGGTTTCTATGGGCAAGGGAGATTCCCGAACTCGCCGAGGCAAAATCATCAAAGGATCATTCGGCAAAAAACGACTAAAAACCGAAAAGAAGCGAACTAAGAAGAGAAACGAGAGTTCCTAGTACACGGTTTTTGGTCTAGCTTCCCATGCTAACTCAGCGTCTTAGATAGGCGTTTGCAGGTTGCTTGGTTTAAAACTTTTTCCTTCGGTTGTAAAGCCAGTCTCAGTATGCGCGTCTTAGTACAGCGGGTTCTGCGCGCGTCGGTTACTATCGACTCCAACGTTGTGGGTAGCATCCCACGAGGATTGTTGCTATTTGTGTGTGCAACGGTCAATGATTCCGAAGCCATTTCTGTTCACTTGGCTGAAAAGACGCTTAAGTTGCGCATTTTTGCAGATGGCCAGAAAGCAATGAACCGTTCCGTTCTAGACGTCAAAGGTGAAGCTTTGGTAGTGCCACAATTCACCTTAGTTGCCGACACACGAAGAGGAAATCGACCCAGTTTTCACCTAGCGGAAGAACCGAAGCGAGCGGAACATCTCTATGAAGTATTCGTCGCCAGGTTAAGGGAAGAAATCTCAGTAAGTACGGGTGTATTTGGTGCCGATATGAAAGTTGAGTTGGTCAATGACGGACCTGTTACTCTGGTTCTGGATCACTCTTGACCATTATTCGGGCAAAGAAAATACCTAGTTCAAACAACATCCAAGCTGGAATCGCGAGCAAGACTTGAGAGATGATGTCTGGCGGTGTCAGCAGCATCCCGATAAAGAAGCATCCTACGACGATATAAGGTCGTTTTCTCCCCAAGCTTTCGGGTGTAGAGAAACCCGACATCACGAGTAGCAATGTTGCAATTGGAATCTCGAAAATGACGCCAAATGCAAATACGAGCTTAATGACAAAATCCAGATACTGATTGATGTCTGTCATCCATGTGACGTGTTCCGGTGTGGTTGCCGCAAAGAAGCTAAAGACCAATGGAAAAACCAGGAAATAGGCAAACAACATGCCAAGGTAAAAAAGCAGCACACTGGTGAACAGTAGCGGCAGAGCAAATTTCTTCTCTTTTAGGTAAAGACCCGGCGCAACGAAACTCCATATCTGATGGAGGATGAAAGGCATACAGATAAATAAGGCCAGGTATGCGGTGAGCTTGAAAGGCGTTAGAAACGGAGAAGCCACGGCGGTTGCGATCATTTTGACATCTCCAGGGAGATGTTCGATCAACGGGGAAGCGATGATCGTATAGAGGTCATTAGCCCAATAGAACAGACCGAAGAAAATCACTACAACCGCTATTACTGAGCGGAGTAGGCTCTTACGAAGAGCTACTAAGTGAGAAAGAAGAGGTTGTTCATCTTCGTCGACCTTACGATCATGCTCCTGGATTTTTTGGTCTTCCGCTTCAACAGGAGCGGCCGTCTTATCCTTCTGTTTGCTTGGCGGCTTCTTTCTCTTGAACATCGGTAGATTCAACAGGCTTGGACTCTGAGTCGGCAGGTGGCTCTATGGAATCCTTGCTTTCGTTATCTTCTTTTGAATCAGGCTTATCCACTCCCGTGGGTATCTGCGCAGAGCTCTGGATTTCATTCTTGAAAGTTTTTGCTTCCTTCTCAACCGCTTCCAACTCCGACATGATCTGCTCGTTGTGAAGCTGACGGCGGATATCGTCCATGCCTACTTCACGTTCGATTTCTAGACGCACATTGTTGTAGACCCGCCTTGCTCGGCCAAGCCATAGGCCACAGGTCCGCATGATTTCTGGGAGTCGAGCGGGACCCAAGACAAGGAGGGCCACGAGACTGAGTAGAAAAATCTCAGAGAAGCCGAAGTCGAACACAGTTTGTCTGAGTGGTTAGGTTATGGGTTGGAGATACAGTTGGGAAATCAGCTCTTGCTTGATTTTGACTTTACTTCTTCGCTTTCCGCCTCAATCGTCTTTGGTTCAGCTTTTGAGTTTTTTTCCTCTTCACTGATTGACTTACGGAATCCCTTGATCGCACCGCCTAGTTCAGATCCCAGGTTCTTAATACGTTTCGGACCGAAAAGTAACAACACGACCGCAAGAATCGCAATGATCTCTAGCGGACCAAATGAAAACATACTGACATCTCGGTGATTGGTCTAAAGGACCCGCTTCAAGAACGGTATCCACAGCTTGGATTATAGTATTGGCAGTGTACGGATCGTTGTACACGTGTCGACTAGACTACCAACATCAAAAATTTTGGGATAGCAATTGAAAGAAACAGATAAGACAACTGTGCTTGGTGAAGAGGTCGTTTTTCCAGGACTGACGGATTTTCTAAGTCAGATGGATAAGCAAGGCTACGTGGTCATCCCAGATTGGTTGTCTCAACAGCAGGTGGAAAAACTTGGCGAAGACCTCAGACGTGAAGTCAATCCAATTCGTGAACTCATGCGACCAGGACTGAAGACTGTCCGCGCTCATAATCTTCTGGCGAAGACCCGGTGTGTAGACGACATCGTCATGGACTCAAGACTGTTGGCGTTGATTCAAGGCCACCTAGGCGAGCACTTCCAGATTTCTGTGGTTGCAATGTTCGATCTTTTGCCGGGTGCAGAGGCTCAAGGCTTACATCAAGACGATGGCTTATGGCCGATTCCCAGACCGCATCCGCCTTTTGTCGTGAACTGCGTATTGGCAGTGGATGAATTTACCAAGGAGAATGGCGGCACGATGGTGGTTCCAAAATCACATCTGTGGCATGATGAGCCGGTGAGACAGCCTCCAGACGTCGAGACGGTTCAGCTCGAAATGAAGCCGGGAACGATGGTTGCTTGGTCAGGAGCTCTTTGGCATGGAGGTGGTGCGAACAACACACAAGATAGTCGCTTGGCTATTGACATCAATTTCAATCTGTCCTACCTTCGCCAACAGGAGAATCAATTTGTTGCGATTCCTCGTGAAGAGATTTACAGAATGCCGAAGAAATTACAGCGATTGGTTGGTTACCACTGGGGTTTTGGTCCCGTCGGACCAGGGATGGTCGATCTACAGGATCCGCTGTTCATGATGGATAAGGTTCGATTTGGTTATGACATCAACGAAGTCAAGAGTCTGAAAAATCAAGAGGTAGCTTGACGGGTAACTACGGGAACGAGTGGCTTCTAGTTAGCTCAGAAATACTCACGTAGATCACACCACTGGCTGTAAAGAATATGTGTAGTCCGATGTAAAGAAAACATGTTGCTCAACGACGTTAATTGGGTGGTCGATTTGTGCATCATGCAGGTTTTTACAGACTCGCTTGCTGGAATCGAAGATTGAGATAGTCGCCGTTTCTTCAGATTTCGATGCATTCACTGTGCAGAGAGAATCTGTTTCAATGATTGAGTCTGCTTCGACCGCATCGCGATCGCGATAGAACGTCAGCAAAAGAGATGAAGTGCTCGTACTCATTTTCTTGATCTTTTCTGAAACCACCCAAGACTCGAATAGCATTCCGAGAAAAGGGTAAAAACGGAGGTCTTTGGGATTTCAGGAACCCCGAGAAGCAGAACCCAAGACCAGTGTCATGGCGAAGGTGCTACAGTTTTTTCGGCATCTCTTAGCTTTGATGTGGGTATCTTTGTAACCTGATAAGAGACAACTTGCCCGGGTAAAGAGGATTGAGAGTGGGAAGGGCTATCAAGATGCCTAAATTCATAGAAGACTTTTTGGAGTGGCGTAAATCTAATCAACAGAAAGCCTTTGAAAAATTGTGGGGAATTGACCAGACAGAACCTCTTTCATTCTGGCAAGGGTGGTTCTATCATGTGATTTTTTATGATCTTTGGACCATGAGAGTCGTTTTACTTTGGGCAGTGGTACTTTTCTCCGCATGGTACTTTGACGTGTGAATGACTGACAACCACCGTAACAGCGCCGCATCAAGTCGATCAATACCCGTCATCCTTTATGTCGGATTGAAACGAGCGAAGTCGAAAGACGATGTAGTTTGCTTGTAGGATGGAAGCAATGCTTTCTGCTGTTGGCTGTAGGATTCCCAGTTGCTGGCGATCGAAGAATAGTTCAATATTTGTGCCGTCTGTCCTGCACAGAGAGACAGAAAACGGCGAAAGTTCGATAGGTCATTGAGGTTCCAGACACTTCCTAGATCGCGTTCAACATAGGTCGCTATGTGCGAACCAAGCCAGCTTGAATGGTTTTATCCCAAAGGATAAATTCTGAGATAAGAGTCTATAACAAGCGAGTCTCCAAACATATTTGCGTGGGTAGGGAAACGGACTATTTGCTGACGGCTTGGCGGGAGCAGCTCGACCATTCCACTTCGATGAGCCAGAGACTGGTCTATGGATTCTATAAGTGCTAGATTCTGCGAACTGATGAGTAATCAACGTCCATGTCTAGGACTTTCATCAGTGGTGTGCAACAAGTAGCTGAATAACTTGGAATGTGCTGTACTGCGCACAGAATACCGCCCATTGCTAAATGGAATTCGGAGTTAGAATGTAGCTATTGATTACGAAGATTCCATTCTGTCAGATAAGGGTGTTTGGTAGTGCCTATATTCAAATCATATAAAGCCTGGAAAGATGCTGGTAGTCCTCCATTTGAGATCGACAAGCCACTCAAGTACGGTAGTGTGTTAGGATGGGTAGAGGATTTCGAGACTAAGTTTGAGATAAATAGGTGGGGTCGAGACATAGGTATTAAGGGCATACTGCGTCCGTTTAAACAGGAGGCGGTACTTATTAGGGACCCTCGTAACGTAGTCGGTGAGGCTGACTTTAGTGGTGCTACTAAGAAGGTCCAAATGAAGTGCTATATTCGAGACGTGGCTTTTGCAGATGGTGAACGTAAGTCCATATACAGACATCGTACTGACCGAATGTGTCTCACGTTAGCCGGCCCTGCCGTAAAGAGGCGCTATCGAGACTTTCAAAGGATGGGTTTTGGATCGATTTATAAGTGGCCAATATACGTGATTAAAGAGAATCCCACCCAAAGAGAACTAGAGTTAGCTGATGCTAATATTGAGCTCTTGAAGGAACGCGTACCCTATTTAATAATAACGAAGGAAATATGGGAGAAATGGCGCTAGATTTGGATTTTGAGCTATTGTCCTAGGAAACCACGTGGATCATTCCGTGCGCAATTAGAGTGCCATAAGACTCACGTACTGACAGTGTGGGAATAGCACTCTCGCAAGCGTAGTTTTCCGTCATCGGTGAGGCCCGGTAATCGTAATTGCTGGCCATGATTCCATAACCTGTAGAACTGTTCGTTGTCAACCGATGTCCCGCTGAATCGCAAACCTGTAGGCTGAATTGAAATAGCCTATTTCAGTAAGTGTCACCCATGAATGAGTGGGTGTCTACTCGTTTTGTCCTGGAACTTATGTCCCTCCCGAACGTCGTGCGAACCCAAAAAAACCAAGCAGCGCAACGCCTCCTACCAGTGCTTTCCAATATGGTGCGCCAATATTAATCCAACCCAAGATTGGTTCCCATAGGAGTAGCGTGGCAACAACTAGGCAGCTCAGTGAGACACTTAGTCGGATGAAACGCTTGGACCCCTTTGATTGTCGTCGAGTAGCAAGCTGTGCCAATCGCTCATCTTGGTTACGTTGCGCGCGTTCTAAAGCTGTCAAGCGATTGCTGGTGTTGAGTACCAGCTTGGGTAGTGCAGGTAGCTGGACAACCAACTCAGGTAAGTGGTCAAGAAATTCATTGATGGTTGCGTAGAGCCCAAAATTTTCCTTCATCCATCGTTCCAAAAATGGTTTTGCGGTCGTCCATAGATCCAGTTCAGGATAGAGTTGCCTACCCAATCCTTCGATACTCAGAAGTGTCTTCTGCAATAAAACCAGTTGGGGTTGTATCTCCATCTGAAATCTTCGAGCGGCGTTGAAGAGACTGAGTAAAAAATTGCCGAAACTAATCTCCGCCAACGGTTTCTGAAAAAATGGCTCACAAATCTCTCTAATTACACGTTCAAATTCAACCGTGTCGACGTGCGAACCAATCCACCCCGATTCTGCATGTAGACGTGCGATTTCAGCATAGTCTCGACTGAGAAACGCAAGAATGTTTCGCGCTAGATAGCTTTGGTCTTCTTGGGTTAATTGACCAATGATGGCGCAGTCAATTGCGACGTACTGGGGCTCATCTGGATTGGATACATCCACGAAGATATTCCCAGGATGCATATCAGCATGGAAGAAATTGTGATTGAATACCTGAGTAAAAAATGTTTCTACGCCACGCTCCGCCAACTTCCGCATGTTGGTATCTTTCTCATGAAGTGCTTTGGTGTCGGAAATTGGAACAGCATGAATGTGTTCCATGACCAGAACATTTTTGGTCGTCAAATGTCGATAGACTCTTGGTGCATACAGCAGGGGTGAATCTGCGAAATTTCGTCGAATGGTTATGGTGTTAGATGCTTCCTGTTCTAAGTCAAGCTCATTCAAGACGGTTCGCCGAAAATCGTCCACGACTTGGATCAAATGCAAACGTCTGGCGTCTTCGGATAGACGTTCCAATAATCGTGCGACCTTCCCCATTAATCGGAAGTCCAGCAGAATACCTTTCTCAATATCCGGTCGAATAACTTTGACGACTACATCAGCATCATTTTTTAAGGTCGCCGCATGAACCTGTGCTAAAGACGCCGAGGCGATTGGTTCGAGATTGAATGAAGCAAATAGGCTATTAACTGATTGACCCAGGTTTCTTTCGATGATCTCGACAGCAACCTCGGGATCGAAGGGAGTCACATCGTTCTGTAATTTGGCTAGCTCATTGGCGTAATCTTCGGGAAGAATGTCCCTTCGAGTCGACAACATCTGGCCGAACTTAATGTAGACCGGTCCCAGCCGTTCCAACATTTGGCGGGAACGAATTGCTGGAGGTGTCTTTGGTCTAGGTAGGTACTGTGCCGGGAGAAACCACCGAAGCCAGTGACCCTGGACGAAATCAGCGAGGACCGCGTCTACACGAAAACCAATTCCAATCAGGAGGATACGAAATCCTCGCCAGAATGAACTCAACGGTTTTCGAGATCCTTTATGCGATCTGCTAACTGTTCCTGTTGAGCTTCTAAGGCTTCAACCCGTTCAAGTAGGTCACCCTTACTGGTGCGGGTTGCACGGATGTTCTCGAATTGTGAGGAGGCCATTTCAAATGCAGATTTAGCCGCCGCAATGCCCCAGTCCGCCGTCGCTTTGGTAGCCTGTGTAATGTCGTTTGTTTTGAGTGGAGTTCTGAAAATACGGCGAAAATCTTCTAAGAGAGACATATCTCCGACTAACACCACATTGTCATTAATCGTATTTACCAACGCCTGACTAATGCTTGCCATCGAGCCGGTCAACTCCATATGAGCTTCCTCTTCGCTTTCGGTGGCGACTTTTACAACCCCGTCGTCAAATGAAACCATCAGCCGTTGCTCCGACATGTTGAGTCCGATGCGTTTACCGTCGAGATTAGTCACGGCCTCCTTTGATTTAGGATCAAAAGCGACCCGAGTTCGAATAGCTGCCTCAAGCGCGGTAGCCAGTGTAGATTCAAGTACAGTCATTTCTCTCCTATATGGATTGCTACGATTCCGCCAAGTAAATTGTCGTAATCAACATTGTTGAACCCAGTATCCACAATCATCTGCTTAAGCGCAGATTGCGATGGGTGTTTTTCGATGGACTCAACGAGGTATTTATAAGGTTGTGAATCGCCAACGACAAACTGGCCAAATACCGGCCATAACCTTTGGTAAAGACTGAATGAATTTTTTAACCAACTATGTCTTGGTTTTGCAAACTCTAAGATCACGATTCGTCCACCAGGTTTGAGCACGCGGTGTAGCTCCCCGAGAGCTCGTTCCTTATCAGTCATGTTTCGTAGTCCGAAACACAGGGTAATGGCATGAAAGGAATCCGCAGGGAACGGAATTGCTTCGGCATCCGCTACCACAAATTCGATGTCAGAATTCCCTTTATCGATCAGTCGATCTCGGCCTACATGCACCATGGATTCGTTAATGTCAAGTAGAACCACTCGGCCTGCAGTACCGGTAACCTGATTCAATTGCAGAGCTAAATCTCCGGTACCCCCAGCAACATCTAGTGCTGATTGACCTTTACGTAGTGCGGTGTATTCCATTGCGACACGTTTTAAAAGTCGATGAGTACCGAATGACATAATGTCATTCATTGCATCGTAGCGATTTGCGACGCGACTAAAGACTTCGTGAACTCGCTGTGTCTTTTCTTCGGGCGATACCTGTTCGTGACCGAAATCTACTTTGTTAGTTTTGGTGTCCATTGTCCTATTGGAATGGCAGGTAGACGAGAAGCATTGGCGGCATCAAGCTCTTGTAGATATTTCTGCCAATAATCCGGTTCGTTATCGATTAGCTCACGAAGATACTCCCACGAGTAGATACCGGTATCGTGACCGTCAGAGAACTTAAGGCGAATGGCGTAGTTACCGATGGCTTCTATATCGTCAATGCTAACTTGCTTTTTGCCTGTCTGCAACACGCGTTGGTCATCTGAATGACCACGCACCTCAGCCGATGGGGATAATACGCGAAGGTACTCAGCAGAGAGTACGGCTACCTCTGAGTCTTCATACTCAATCTCAAGAGATCGAGTACTCGCTTGATAGGTGATTGCGGTTGGGATCAATAGATGGTCCTATAGGATGTAGCGAGAGAGGTCCTGGTCTTTAGACAGTTCTTCTAGCTGGTCATTCACGTATTCTTTGGTTATGTGTAGTGACTTCATGCTATCACCTCCGGCATAGGCAATTTCATCCATCAATCGTTCCATGACTGTATGAAGTCGTCTTGCACCGATATTCTCCGTATTCTCATTGACCTCCCATGCTAGTTCGGCGATTCGGTCAAGACTGCCTTCGTCAAATGAAATGTCAACATTGTCAACCGCGAGTAGGGCTTTGTATTGTTCAGTCAACGAAAAGTCTGGTTCGATCAGAATCCTCTTGAAATCGTTAGTCGTGAGAGCTTCTAACTCTACCCGAATCGGAAGTCGTCCTTGTAGTTCAGGAATCAAGTCCGACGGTTTGGACAAATGGAAGGCTCCAGACGCAATAAACAAGATATGGTCTGTGCGGATCATGCCGTGTTTGGTGGAAATGGTTGAACCTTCAATTAAGGGTAGCAAGTCGCGTTGTACGCCTTCTCGGGAGACATCTGCACCAAAATCTGATCGTTTAGCTACTTTATCGATTTCATCTATGAAAACGATTCCAGTCTCTTCAACGGCACGTTTTGCTTCTGCTCGGATCGCGTCCTCATCAAGCAGTTCATAGCCTTCTTCTTCCTGTAGCTTCTCCATCGCATTCTTAACCGTCATGCGGGTCTTCTTGGTTTGTCCGCCAGAAATATTGGCAATGACCGTCTGGAATTGATCGAGCATTTCTTCCGGGGAGCTTGCGGTACTCACGAAGTCTGAAGGTCTTTGACTAAGTTCAACCTCAATTTCGCGATCGTCCAAGTCACCTTCTCGTAGTTGCTTTCGTAGTGTTTGCTTCGTATCGTTAAAACTAATCTCAAGGTCGCGTGAGGGAGGCAACAGGATATCGAGTACTCGTTCCTCAGCCAGTTCGTAGGCTTTGGCTTGATGTACCACCAGTGCTTCGTCCCGCACCATATCCAAAGCAACCTCCATAAGGTCGCGAATCACAGAGTCTACGTCTCTACCTACGTAGCCTACTTCAGTGAACTTGGTCGCCTCTATTTTCAGGAAAGGGGCGTTGGCCAAATTGGCTAAGCGTCTGGCGATTTCGGTTTTGCCTACACCAGTTGGACCGATCATGAGGATATTCTTCGGTGTAACTTCCTCTCGAATCTCTTCATCGAGCTGCATGCGTCGCCATCGGTTACGCAAGGCTATAGCGACCGCTCTCTTGGCTTTGGATTGGCCAATAATGAACCTATCGAGTTCATGCACGATTTCTCTGGGGGTCATAACCGAGTCAGTGCGTGTCATTTGGTAATTAGTTCCTCTATCGTCCTATTTTGATTGGTATAGATACATATGCTCGCCGCTATATCTAGTGACTTGTCAACAATTTCTTTTGCGCTCAAGTCTGTGTGATCCAATAGGGCACGAGCTGCTGCTTGAGCATACGGACCACCGGATCCAGTAGCGATCAATCCGTCATCGAAATCTACCACATCTCCGTTGCCTGTGACCATCAGAGAGGCCGTAGGGTCGGCAACAATTAGAACGGCTTCTAGTCTTCGTAGTGCTCGATCCGAGCGCCAGTCTTTGGCTAGCTCGACCGCTGAGCGGACCAAGTTTCCTTGAAACTTATCGAGATTGCCTTCGAATCTTTCGAACAACGTAAACGCGTCCGCCGTACCGCCTGCAAAGCCGGCGAGCACAGTGTTGTGGTGGAGAAGCCTAATTTTCTTGGCGTTGGCTTTCAGTACCGTGTTACCGATAGTTACTTGGCCGTCACCGCCGATGACAACAGAATCGTTTCGTCTGACTGAAACAATTGTGGTCCCGTGAAACTGTTCCATGATGTTTACTTGGCGATCTCCTAGTGTAGAACACACCTATCCGAGGTGCATTCAAACTTAGATTTAGTGCTGAAATCTGATTTTTCAAGTGCTTTGGATGATTTAGCACTCGGCAGGGTGTAGTAGAAATGCTAAGAAGAATCGGTTTCTGAGCGCTTTTCTGAGCTCCGATCTAATCTACTATCGATTGACTCAAGCAGTGCTTAGACGGACCAGCACCATCGCCAGTATCTTCTCCGGAACATCATCCACGAGTCGGACTTGGCCAATTTCTTCAACCAAGATAAATCGAAGTTTTCGGTCTCGTACACTCTTGTCCTTTGACATCGCCAGCCGAACTCTTTCAACATCTAAGGCATCCTGCTCACAATGTGTCGGTAAGCCATATTGCCAAAGAATGTCGCGGATTCGATCGGTGGTATCTTTTCTCGAGTTGCAGCTGGTAGGAGATCTGAGCAGCAAGGCTCATACCAATACTATCTGCTTTTCCGTGAAGCAACGAAATGCAACCCGCTCTATTCTCTATTACATGTCTGAATGAGAGTCCAGAGTTTAGTATTACTTGTCAGCTTGTTCGCGTTCATCAGCAGCGACGACCGCTGCATTAATCTCACAAGATCTCGTGAAGAAAAGTCCCATCGCATCGGGACTCCGCTATAGCACGTAGTCACGATCACGATCTAGCCTTGATTGTTAAATCAAGCTCGAACTGAAGTCAAGAAATTCATCCAATTCTTTTGTGTCTCGTAGGGAGTCCATATCTACGGCGAGACTGATTCTTGAGTAGGTCCTCAAGCATTCTCCTAGCTTCTTATGTAGATTCATGTTTTAAAGAAATAGACTATGAGTTGAAAGTAATTTGCACATTCAATTGAAATTGAGTAAGATTATTTGCGTTGAATGTAGTTAATCATGTGTTTATTTGTTTTCATTAGAACGTCATGAAAACTACATTTTTTTCACTTACTGAGAAGGAGAAATCTTGAATAGATTCTTGAAATCGCTGATCGCAGGTACTGCAGTAGTATGGATGATCATCGGAACCGTACCCAACATAGAACTATTGGGTAGTCAATTCCACGGAATAGGCCAATCTGCCAAAGCTGAGTCAGTCCCAATCTATACAGGTGGAATGTGCAATGGCTTAGCCATGGCCCATATCGCTTCAGGAGTTGCATCAGCATTACTTGGCGTTGGATGGGGCGGCACACTACTCTACTGGGCCAAGAAGGTAGGTAAAGCGACCCCATTAGGAGTTGCTCTAACAGGCTTAGGAATTTTTCTCGCTGCGATCGGCACGGGATTTGGACTAATAAGCATGTATATGAACGGAAAATGTACCAGTTTATATATCTCAGAGGTGATATTATGACTAGGAAAGAGGAACAGGTAAGTAAACTGGAACTCATTGGGTGGAGGTTGGCCACAGGGTTCTGTTACATACTGGTTACGAGCCTTTTTGTCGGTCACATTCTTTTTGGTGTGGGCAATTACTTGGTCACCTTCCTTAGTTGGATCATTATTCTGCATGTGATAGTTTTTCTGACTAGAAGGCTCTACGTTTCGGAATTGGCTTTCAAGCGGCAGAAAACTACAGGTGGTTTACTTACGTGAGACATTAATTGATGTTCTCATATATTGAGAATGGACCCAATTCACCACCCTCTCGATCGAGAGGGTGGTATCTGAGCTTGTTTTGAGTATTTTGAGCAACAGACCTCTGAATCTCTGCATAGTGAGGTAAAGGTATGAATCATGGAATCAAGTTTGAAGAGGTGCCGTATAGTGAAGCGTTTAAACCTCACCAGGGTTTAAGAACAAGACTCTAGAACTCCTCCAGGATGAACTAGCTCCTAGGAATTTTCGCTAGCCTGAGCTAATCCTATCGCCGCCTACCTCAAGCGGAGCTTAGTTGGTTCAGCACCTGTGTCAGCATCTTCTCCGAAACATCATCCACGACACGGACTTGGCCAATTTCTTCAACCAAGATAAATCGAAGTTTTCCGTCTCTTACTTTCTTGTCCTTTGACATCGCTAGCCGAACTCTTTCCACATTTAAGGCATCCTGCTCACAATGTGTCGGCAAGCCATATTGCCGAAGTATGTCGTGGATTCGATTGGTAGTTTCTTTATCTGTGAGTTTCAGCTGGTAAGACATGTCAGCCGCCAGTCTCATGCCAATACTGACTGCTTCTCCGTGGAGCAATGAACCGTAACCTGCTTCGTTTTCGATTGCATGTCCAAACGTATGCCCGAAGTTCAGTATGGCTCGTATACCTTGTTCACGTTCATCAGTAGCGACGACCTCTGCTTTAATCTCACAGGATCTCGTGACGATAAATTGCATCGCTTGAGGATCTCTATCCAGTACCAAATCACGATGATTTTCTAGCCACTCGAAAAAGTGTGCGTCGGCGATTACACCGTATTTAATGACTTCCGCCAGTCCCTCGACAAAGACCTTTTGCGGCAGTGAATTCAGTGTATCGATATCGATTACAACTGCACTTGGCTGATAGAAAGCCCCTATCAGATTTTTGCCGGAAGGGTGGTTGACGGCGGTCTTGCCACCCACCGCCGAGTCGACCTGAGCTAAGAGCGTGGTTGGGACTTGAATATAGGGAATTCCTCGATAGAAGCTAGCTGCGACAAATCCGCTTATGTCCCCCACGACACCTCCACCCACTGCCACCAAATTACAGGAACGGTCGAAGTTATTTGTTAAGAGTTCGTCGATCAAGTCTGAAAACGTGTCAAGACTCTTGTACTCTTCACCATCTGGGATTGTCATGGTGACTGATTGATTCGAGAGCAGACTGGCAAGAGTAGGCACGTACAGAGGTTCCACCGTCGTGTTACTGACGATTGCGGTTTTTTGAGTGTTGATTAGTTGGTCCCACAGCTCGCGGTTGCTTAACAGACCGCTTCCCACAAATATGGGATAAGACCTATCGTCTGGTAATTCGATTTCAATCGTTGGATTCATATGGCTTCTAAGTCTGTTATCCATTTGGCAATGTGTGTTGCCAGAGTCTGAGGTTTTTCTTTCGTTTCTATGATCACGTCGGCGACTTCTAAATAGAGTGGGCGTCTAAACTCCATCAGGTCCACCAGCGCTTTTTGCCGGTCGCCCTCAAGTAGAGGCCGGTGGTTCTTATCGGTCTGGGTTTGGCGGAACAGATTCTCCATTGGCGCGTCTAAGTAAACTACAGGGTATTGATTGAGCAAGTCCCTATTCTGTTCACGGAGGATAATTCCGCCGCCTGTTGCAATGATTGCATTTTTCTGACTTGAAAGAGAGTTCAGAATCAATGTCTCAAAATCACGAAAGGTATCCTCTCCTGATTCAGCAAAAATCTCCGAGATGGAGCACTGATGTTTAATCTCGATCATCTGATCGCAATCATAGAACTCGCGTTCCAACAAATCAGCCAGAAATTTCCCAATAGTGGTCTTCCCGCTTCCGGGCATACCGACGAGAAATACTGGGAGATTTTGCGTATCACGCACTTGCTTTTCTTCTAAATATGGGAGAAAATCTTTGAAAATCATAGCTATTTAGTTTTCTCAAGCTAACATTTCTTTTTCAATGTCAATACGGAACGATGCACGGCGCAAGACTTCCCCACGGAGTGAGCGTTGACTAAGAAAAAGCTAACGGTTAAACGTGCTGTAAAAAGCACCTTTAAATGGATCGGTTGGTGCTGCATGTGCGGTATTTTCGGTAGCACAGTATTTGCGGCTGGTCTTTACCTCTACCTCAATCCAACGCTACCGGAAGCTGAAACCTATCGTGACTATCGCATAGAGCGACCGATGCGAGTTTTTTCTAGTGACGGCGCATTAATCTCGGAATTTGGCACCAGACGATTGATACCCATAGAAATCACGGAAGTACCCAAGCAGTATCTGGATGCCGTGATTGCAACAGAGGACAAGCGGTTTTATTCTCATGGCGGCATTGATTGGATCTCACTCGGTAATGACCTGATCGACTTTGTTTTCGATCCTTCTTTGCGACGTGGCGCATCGACTATCACGATGCAGTTGCCTAGGAATGTGGCGGATTTGTCTAGGGAGCAAACCGTCATTCGAAAAGCCAAGGAGATGCTCCTTGCGATCAAAATCGAACAAGAGCTCACCAAGGACGAAATTCTTGAACTGTATATCAATGTCATCCCGTTCGGGAAGCACTCCTACGGTCTGAAGGCAGCAGCGTATACGTATTACGACCAATCACCAGAAGAACTGAGTCTTGCACAGTTAGCCATGCTGGCTGGGATTCCAAAACGACCAGAAGCATGCAACCCAATAAATGGTCCCCAATGCTCGGTCGAGAGACGAAATCTGGTGCTTCGACGCATGAAAGCTGAGGGTCTCATCTCACAAACACAGTATGCAAACGCCATTGCTAAGCCTATTTCTGCAAAGGTTCACCGCCGTGAGTTGGATCTAAACGCTCCTTATCCCGCTGAAAGTGTGAGACGCGAACTGTTCGCTTTGTACGGCAACCAGATTTACTCCGGTTACACCATTGAAACGACGATTGTTGCCCGACATCAGGAAGCGGCACAGAAAGCACTACGAAATGAATTGGAAAACTACGACCGACGATACGGTTTTCGTGGTCCAGAGGCTCAACTGGAACGTGAAACGGTTGGAAATGGAGAATTCCTTGCAGACTATGAGAATGTCGAGCATCTACTCGTAGGAGCAGTGACCAACGTAGAAGATCAAGCCATAGATGTTCTTCTCAAAGATGAATCTACGGTTAGGGTTGAGTGGGAAGGTTTGCGCTGGGCTCGAGCATACTTAGGGTTGGATGCTGTCGGAAGAAGACCTCGGTCAGCAGATGAGATCGTGTCAATTGGCGATGTCGTTCGAGTCAAAGAAGCAGAGCTAGGCATTTGGCATTTATCTCAAGTACCAAAAGTCACAGGTGCTTTGGTAGCACTCAATCCGGATACGGGTGGCATCACTGCAATGGTAGGTGGTTACAGTTTCTTTGGTACGCAGTTCAACAGTGCCGAGCAAGCAAGACGCCAACCAGGATCTGGAATTAAACCGTTCCTATATTCCGCAGCACTCCAAACTGGAGAGATCACTCCTGCAACCATTTTCAACGATGCACCTTTGTTGTTTCATGACGAAGGGTTAGAGACGTTTTACCGGCCAAGAAACGATGGCGGCACGTTTCGTGGACCCACTAGACTGAGAGAAGCGCTGTACCGCTCGATCAATCTGGTTTCGTTGCGCGTATTCATGCGAGTTGGCGCGGAGTCCGTCATTGAACACATGCAGCGGTTTGGATTTCGTGAAGAGGTACTTCCTAACAGCACACAACTGGCGATCGGTGGTGGTACGTTAACGGCAACACCTCTGGAAATGGCCGACGCATATTCAGTACTGGCCAATGGCGGTTTCGATGTGATTCCGCATCTGCTATCCAAAGTGCACAACCAGCATGACGAAGTTATCTATGAAGCAGAGCATCCTGTGGTCTGCAGGCAATGTCACCTCACTGAAGAAGGTATTGCGGGTGAAGAGGGTAAGAACACATCCTCAGAACTACATGAAGTGGCTGAGCCAATTTCGCCAGATTCAGAACAAGACACCGAGAAGATTGATGAGAGTGAGCTAGTCCTTGCTTTATCTGAACAAGAACTAGCACCAGAACCAGAAATTAGTCCCGAGTTAATTGCAAAGAGAGTAGTCGACGAACGCAATATCTTCCTGATGAACTCCATGTTGCGAGATGTGATTAATCGAGGTACAGGAAGAAAAGCACTGCAACTCAATCGTAGTGACCTTGCAGGAAAGACAGGTACCACCGATGAAGCTACAGATACTTGGTTTAATGGATTTCACCCATCATTAGTGGCTAGTGTCTGGGTCGGATTTGAGAATAGCGAACCCTTGGGTACGTTAGAGTATGGATCTACTCGACCATTGTCGATATGGATCGAATTCATGCGGGAAGCACTTGACGGGTTGCCCAA
>MPMU01000038.1 GCA_002238665.1 Gammaproteobacteria bacterium bin55 | reverse complement strand
TCGGCCACTGTATACATGAATCGGTCTATGCCGTGCCAGTCTGCCTCAGGCTCGTACTCCACACCGCCGTTGAGGGCTACACGCGTTGATCCGTGCTCCGGCTGCGATACCGACTCGACGTGTAGAGCGTCTCCGTCAACGTCCGAGTCATTCGCCAGCACATCAACTGTCACCGAATTGTCTTCGGTAGTCACCGACGTGTCGGCCACGGCCAGGGGTGCCTCATTGACGTTCACTACCACGACGACCATCCGCGCCTGCGCTTCCAAGCCATGAGGATCGCGCACCCGTATGCTCAACTCGTATCGATTTGGCTCAGTCTCATAATCCTCGCCAGGTCCTATATACGTCACCTCGCCGTCAAGCGCACCGACCGCGAACAGCTCAGGAGCACCCGATGCCAAAATATAGGACACCTCATCGCCGTCAGGGTCCTCCGCAAACACCGTGTCCAGATGCACCGGTCGCTGCCGCCCGTCTTTGTTCTCCATAACGTCGCATGTGTAGATCGACTCTAAGAACCTAGGAGGCTGGTTCACTACTTCTACAACAACCGTAGCGGAAGCCGTCCCGCCCCTCCCATCAAAGACCTGCACTAGGATCTTGACCCGCCCGGTCTTGGTTGGAGCCACCCACATGGTTATCAGCTCATCGGTTGGATCCGTGAAACCACCCTGCGGTGCACTCCAAGCAACCGTCAGAGGGTCCCCGTCTGGGTCCGAAGCTGTCGCGGTCAGTTTTACCAAACCGTCCGGGCCCACCCGACAGGGGTCGCATGTCGCCGACACCGTCGGAGGTCGGTTCAGCGGCGTGTTGTCCAAAATCGTGACCTCGACTGAACTCGGGTTGCCGGCGATCACAGAAACCGGGAGCGATCCCAGCGCTACGGTGAAGGTCTCGTCGTCGGTGTCAATGTCGTCGGACGTCGATATCGCGCCTGAGCCGCTTGTTGAACCCGCGCCTATGGTGATGGCCGAAAGCGAACCGAAGTCCCCCGGTTCCGCGGTTCCCGCCGTCAAGATGAGCGGAACCGTTACGTTGCTCGACAGGGTCGAGGAAAGTAGAGCCGTAACCGTCACAGGGCTCCCTTCATTGACCGGGTTCGGAGAGACAGACAGTCGCACCGAAGGTCGTGTCAGGGTCGTGCTCTCGTCGTCATCGTTGATAGTAACACGAACCAAACTTGGGCTACCGGTAGCCACCGAGGAAGGAAGAGCACCCAAAGCCACGGTGAACGTCTCATCGTCACTGTCGGCGTCTTCGGCCGTCGATATCGTACCCGTGCCGCTCGTCGAGCCCGCACCGATGGTGATGCTTGACAGCGAACCGAAGTCGCTCCGCTCCGCCGTCTCCGCCGACAGGGTGAGCGGGATCGTTATGCTACTCGAAAGAGATGAAGAGAGCAATGCAGTCACCGCCACAGGATTTCCTTCATTGACCGGGTTAGGCGAGACGGACAGCCGAACCGACGGTCGCGTAGGACTGGTGCCTCCGTCGTCATCGTTGATCGTGACTCGTACCGAACTCGGGCTTCCAGCGGTAACTGAGGACGGGAGCGCACTCAAAGCCACGGTGAACGTCTCGTCTTCAGTGTCGGCATCCTCGGCCGTCGATATCGTACCCGTGCCGCTCGTCGAGCCCGCACCAATGTGGATACTCGACAGCGAACCGAAGTCGCTCCGCTCCGCCGTCTCCGCCGACAGGGTGAGCGGGATAGTTACACTACTCGATATGGACGAGGACAGCCTTGCCGTAACCGTCACTGGGTTTCCTTCATCCACCGGGTTAGGCGACGCCGACAGACGCACCGACGGGGTCGTGCTTGGTGTATCAAAATGCCAGGTGCATTGCGCTGTGACATTGGGGGCATCTCTGAGTCTGAACTCGAATCCGGAGAACCCGGCGTAGGCTCGCCGCAACCCGGCAAACGAATTACTAGAGGTACGGGTTGACCGCCCGGAGGGTCGGATCGGCAGGGCACTTAGCCACCGTCCCGCGGAGTTGACAGTAAACCAGCGATACTGCGTCTCGACCGACTCACTCGGAGCCGGTGTGAGCACGACAACGTAAGAAGGCGTCACAGCGTCGTCGGAGACCGCGGTACCGCAGGCGGGAATGGCGTCGACGGACAGTATTCGAGGATCCACGACGGTCACCGTCACATCGTCGATCACCGCAGTGTCATAGCCCCCACCGCTTGCAGTGTGCGATATCGTCGCTGCGCCTGTATCGGTCCCGCTCACGGTCACCTGTCGAGCGGTATCCCAGTTCGACGGGCTGAAGGTCAAGTTCAATGGGTTCACCGTGGCAATGTCGGGGTTGCCGCTTGATACAGACATCCTGACTTCCGCGGTCGGCCGTGCGGTCAGCACCACAGTATAGCTCCCGGTCGCTTGCTTGTTGATCATCAGGTCGGTTGGCGTCACGACTACACCAGGCTTGTCGTTGTCGCTCACTGTGAAGATGATGTCCTGGAAAAATCCTCCTTTGCTGCAAGGTCGAGTGAGAGGCAACTTAAGCGTGACAGAGGCGTCCCCTAGCGCGTTGTTGTCGTGAAAGGTCGCCAGCAATCGCTTTCTAGTCCCCGAATCCTCTTCGACCCACGACAGCGTCGGTGGTTCGACACTGAGAATGTTGAGATCAGAACTCGTAGGGGTTACGACGACCGGCGTGCAACGGAATGTCACGACAAAGGTCAAAGTAACATAGTACGTTCGTCCCTCCACGACGTTGAATCTTAGGGGTTCATCGTCGTGTACTAAGACTGTAACTTGCTTGCTGACCCCGGCGTAGTTCCCTCCGCTTGCACTATACGTGACGGTCGTTCTCCGGTGCGAGGGAGTGTTAAGTATGTTGTCGTCAACTCCGGTGTACGTCACTTCCTGCTTAACTTCCCAGTTGGTCGCAGTGAATGTGAGTGTCGTCGGGTCCACAGACAGCGCTGAGGTATCCGCACTGGCAACCTGCAACGTAACAGTTTCGGTCGGTTCAGTCGATAGCCATACTTGCTGTATATAGGTGCCGCCGTCTTCGGCGACGGTGACGGAACTATCGTCAGTTTTTATATAGGGTTTGTTTTGGGCTACTACCGGTTGCGCGGAGACTACCACGACAGCCAGACTAGCGGCCGCCAGGAGTGTGCCAAGTGTCCTTTCCAACTTCAATTGATCCACTTTCGAGACTGTGGAATTGACAGCTATTATCGGTGACACTTTGGTCTCTCTTTTACATTTAAGTGTGCTTAGTTATTTCGTAAACGGTGCCATTTTCGAGATGTTCGCGATTCGATCTGACAAGTCAAGTTAGGTAATGTGAAAGATAGGCTGTCGACACACCCCGTGCGCGCTCGTTCACCCAATTTTTCATGGTCTGATGCAGATTGTTGACATGTGCCAAAATCAGTTGCTTAACTTCGTGAGTGTGTTCATCCACGTAGGGAATCGCCTTTTCTTTGTTCCTCCCCTCGATGTGATGAAGGCTGTTGTAGAACGCAGCCCGTCGATAGTTTGGACGACCATCCGAGCACAGCACAGAGGCTTCTTCAATACGTCCTTTTAAGGCATGTTCCATTTGCAGCTGATTCGCCAATACTTGGTGGTATTGCTGCCGTTGACGATCAATCGCAGTGATCACTGGGACGTGTTCGTTGGATAGTCCACGCTTGTTACTCTTACCCAGTCGACGGGGTGCTCGATCCACATGTGGATTACCACGCTTCCAGCCTCTAGAACCCTTGAAACTGTCTCGGAAGTAGGTCTCATCCGCTTCCACGACACCACTCAAGACCGTGGGTTCACTCTCCTCCAATGCACGCAGGTACCGATGCCGAAAACGCCATAACGTGCGGCGGTTGACCTTGACTTCCCCAGATTCATGCAACTCTTTGATGGATCGAAAACCTTTCGACATCGCCACCATGAAAGATCCCCATTGATCCCTTCGCTTCATGCCACTGAATGCAGTACCGGTCAGAGCCGTATAAGTTTTGCCACACCCGTTCTCATCCCGGATGACACATCGATAGCGTTGTTGGCCATGTGCATCTTGACCACACTTGATCGAGCGGGTGCTACCACAATGTGGACCGGTCCGTTCTTCTCCAACCTTTTGATTCCGAACCTCTAGCCCCCTTTCTGCGACTAATTGCCGTCTAAGACCACCTATGGCCTGCTCTAGTTCGAGCAGATCGGATGCACTGAAATCCGAGAATCGGATCGTTCTAATGAGTGAATTAACAGACTCCCCCATCGGTTTTCCTAATCCAGTGAAACAAAATTAACTTTGGATGAAAAGTTCACGTAAATGCAATTTCGCCGTCTCTATATTTAGTTTATATCATGCTTGCCTCGTTCTCGTACTAGAACAAAAACTTGAAAGAGAATAGCGATTGTCGGAGTCTTTGCCGCAGTGCCGTTTGATTGGGTAGACATGTGTCATCTTGATCGATACCGTGCATCGTTTGATACTACCTCATTAGGTAATTCGCACTGTGGATATGGACGACATGACATCCACTGGATGCGATTAAGCAGAGCGGACACTATCACCTCATCGCCAAGTAGCATATTGACTTGCCCACCCACACGGACTCCACAACATCTCGTCTCGTATCCATTCGAGCACTGTAGCCAATGGAATTTTGGGCACCACCAAATTCAACCCCACCAGATAAATCTGGCCATGCCCTAATGTCTAGAGAACAACACGTTTTCGCGTCAACCGACAAAACCTAGTTCAAGTAGCCGCATGAGTTGGTTGTGATCCATGCAAGGTTGCATCTGTCAGACAACAAACAGATCTGACGAGCTCATCGTGGGGGAGACCTGATAGGCTCGGTGTAATCTCGAGCTAACAAGGAGATGGAAGCACAGCTTCCTTACCGCCAAGAGCTACCAGCCTAAGTCCGAATGTCTACTTCGCCGACGAAGATCGGTTTATCGGTAATGTGTGTGTTGGTATTTCTTCTATTTAAGTGGTTAGCGCGGGCGACTCGCCGCGCCCTCACCTCATCGCATCAACGCCCCACAAGAGAGAATTGCACGAGCATTGCTCGCCGAAAACAACGCAAAATTCAGGAAAAGTTAGAAACCGAGTTAGACCCTGTTGAGTCCTCATGTGTAACCAGACGTACAAATCCCTTCAATCTAGCTAATCCCTAGCACACGTTTGTTAGCTCTTTCGTCTGTGCCAGCTGACGCAAAGTCATCGAAAGCTTTTTCAGTAACTCGAATAATGTGGTCACGAATAAACTCAGCACCTTCGCGTGCGCCGTCTTCTTGATGCTTCAGGCAACACTCCCATTCCAACACCGCCCAGCCATCGAAGTCATATGCTGCAAATTTTGAAAAGATGGATTTGAAATCCACCTGTCCGTCACCTAAGGAACGAAATCGTCCAGCACGATTGACCCAATCCTGATAGCCTCCATAGACGCCCTGCTTACCACTCGCATTGAATTCTGCGTCCTTTACGTGAAACATCTTGATCCGATCATGGTAGAGATCGATAAAAGACAGATAATCAAGCTGTTGCAGGACAAAATGACTGGGGTCGTACAAGATATTCGCTCTCGGATGACCTTTGACCTCGTCTAAGAACCGCTCAAAACTAATCCCATCGTGTAGGTCTTCACCAGGATGAATCTCGTAACAACAATCGACGCCACAATCCTCAAACACGTCCAAAATCGGTCGCCAACGAGAGGCTAACTCAGCGAATCCAGCATCCACAAGCCCTCCTGGTCGTTGAGGCCAAGGATACACCATGGGCCATAGAAATGCACCGGAAAAAGTAACGTGTGAGGTCAACCCTAGATTCTGACTTGCTTTCGCCGCTAGCTTCACCTGCTCTATCGCCCATTCCGTTCGCTTCTGTGGATTACCGCGTACCTCTTCAGCCGCAAATCCGTCGAATAACTCGTCGTACACGGGATGGACCGCGACCAACTGGCCCTCTAGATGCGTCGATAACTCAGTAATTTCTACGCCACAAGATTGCACTCGACCATTGAGATCGTCGCAGTATGTCTTGCTCTCTGCAGCTTGTTTCACGTCGATGAAGTTAGGATTGCCGATTGGCACCTGGATTCCTTTAAAACCCAGTCCGGAAGCCCACTTTGCCATCGATTCAATGTTGTCAAACGGATCTTCATCTGCCATGAACTGTGCCAGGAAAATGGCAGGTCCTTTAAGTGTTTTCATTGGATTACTCCTCTATTTCAATCGTTACCTTAGACATCAGTCAAGATCCACCCAGACAGCCCCTTGACTTGAGCTGTTGACCACGGCGTCAATGAATTTCATTCCACGAAGACCATCATCTACAGATGGGAAATCGTAAGCACTTGAAGGTTGCACACTTCCATTTTTTCTATCCTGAACTGCCTGCGCAAAATTTCGATAGAGCAGTGCAAATGCTTCCAGATACCCTTCTGGATGGCCAGCCGGTAACCTTGTCGCATCTTCGGCTTGAGACGACAAACCAGTACCCCCGGTACGTCTCACTTCATACGGTCTGTCCGGCCATCTAACGATCAACGTATTCGGTTCCATCTGTTGCCATTCAATGCCACCCATTTCACCATAGACGCGCAAGGTCAAGTTATTCTCTACTCCTACAGCGATCTGACTTGCTGAAAGGACACCTTTTGCGCCATTTGCAAATCTCAATAGTACATTGACATCGTCATCTAATTGCCGACCTTTAACAAAAGTAGATACATCAGCACATAGCGCTGACACCGACTGTCCTGTGACGTATTCAGCAAGATTCTCCCCGTGCGTACCAATATCTCCAATGCAACCACCGGCACCAGACCTGCTTGGGTCGGTTCGCCACTCGGCCTGTTTATTTTCACCCGTCGATTCTTCCGCAGTCGACAACCAACCTTGAATGTATTCGATCGAGATGCGTCTGACGGTACCAATTGCACCAGATCGAATGAGCTCTCTCGCTTCCTTGATCATCGGATAACCCGTGTAGTTGTGGGTTAGTCCGAAAAGCTGTCCTGAATCGGCAACTTGCTGAGCGAGTAGCTGTGCCTCTTTGACAGAAAAAGACAGGGGCTTTTCGCACATTACGTGAAATCCTGCGTCTAGAGCTTTTTTTGCTACCTCATAGTGCACATGATTGGGAGTGGTCACCGCCACAAAATCCATTCGTTCAGTTGCGGCAAGTTGAGACTCTTGTTCAATCATTTCCGCAAAACTACCGTAACAGCGGTCCGCAGGTAACCCATAGATTTCAGCACCCGATCTCTTTGACCTATCAGAAGAGCTCGAAAATGCACCGCACACGAGTGTAATCAACCCATCTAATTCAGCTGCCATACGATGAACGACACCGATAAATGCGCCTTCGCCACCACCGACTAAGCCCATGCGGATTTTCGACACTTTCATTTCCCCCTTGTATGTGGCTTTAACTGAGTTATTCTCAGCGAATTTGACTGATTTGGTTCAATGCTATTGGAATTAGCTACTATCTATTTTCCACACAAACCTATTGGAATGCATTTTGAAACCAATTTCCGTGCAACTCTATTCTCTCCGAGAAGAATGCTCAAAGGACTTTCTAGCTGTATTGAAATCTGTCGCGAACATGGGCTACATGGGAGTGGAACCATTTAATCTCTTTGGTCTTTCTACCTCGGAGTTCAAAAAAATCGTTGAAGACTTGGGAATGCAAATTTCTTCAAGTCACCATCCTTGGGCGAATCGAAGCGAAATTCAGGAAATTGTGGACGTGATGGGCGGTCTGGGTCTCAGTCGAGTTGCTGCTGGATTTGGACCCGACGACGTAAAAAACAAAGAAGCAGTACATCGCACGGTAGAGACAATTAATTCTCTGACTGATCAATTAGGTAAGGTCAATCTAGAGCTGTTTCTACACAATCATTGGTGGGAATTCACGGAAGTAGATGGCGAATTACCCTATCACACATTCACCAGAGAATGTCCAGATGTTCTATTCGAGGTCGATACGTACTGGGCTTCTAACTTCGGTGCATGCAATGTTCCACAGGAAGTAGCTAATGTACGGTCAAGGGCACCTTACCTACATATCAAGGATGGACCATTGGAGGTAGGAAAAGCACACGTAGCTGTTGGGCACGGTAACATGGATATCAAGGGTACGATCGAGGCCGCTGATCCAGGCGTATTGGAATGGGTCATCGTTGAATTAGATGCGTGCGACACTGATATGACCACCGCTGTACGCGAGAGCTATGAGTATCTCACCACGCAGGGACTAGCGCTCGGCCGAAAATAGCTAACGGTGGCTATTGCAACTTCGTACCTAGTTGCCTACTTCCGGAATCACAGACGGCGGTATTTCCTCTGGCTCCGGCGGAGGTACTTCCTCAAGAACCTTTATTTCCTCTGTGATCTCCCAAAAGGTTGAGGTCTGTCGATAGAGCTTGATTAAAAAACTCGACGAATACCGACTGTGAATGTCGAGGCATACTAATGCTTCTCGTCGGTTCACTCCAATGTTGGAAATAGAGATCACCGGCGTGTTTTCAGCTACGTACCACTCTCTCGGTGTCTGCGAACTGTCAACAACCCGTTGACGTGGATTCAAACTTTGTAGTCCGACAGGATCGGGAGCTTGTCCTTCATTGGCTAATGCGAACGCTTCGTACAGATCTGCGGAGACATTCCCTTTCACGATGCCTTGTGTACCGCAGTCAGAGTTCCGACGCGTGATAAGTAGATCTTTTGGAGCAAACATCTGATCGCTCAATAAACTACGAAGAATATCTTCGTCGGAGGTTGGACCAAACTTTACCATAGCCCATACCAACCAGGCTATCGACCCAAAGAGAATCAGCGCACCGGCAAGAATAAACGCGCGAAAAGTCCAATTAACCTGATGTTGCTGCGTCTGTGTGTCAGGCGGCACGAATTACACCCGAAGTTTCAAACTCCTCAATTTGCTGACTCGAGTAACCTAATTCACTGAGCAACGAATGCGTTGAATCTCCTGCAAGGGATGCACCTGGATAGGAATTTTCAGCGTCGAACTCAACCATCGGACCGAGTCGCATATAAGAACCCCATTCAGCATGTTCTGCTGGGACAAGCAACTGATCCGCTCGAGCTTGCTCGCTTTCTAGGAAAAACTGAACAGTTGAATTTTCATCTGCTCGAACACAGCCAATACCTTGCTTAATCAATTCCGCTTCCCATTCAGACGCATGTTTTTGACGGAAAACGCCTGACAATTGTTCAGCTAGATCCTCAGATTGCAGATCGAGACCGAAGTGTGTCTCTAGCTTTTGTTTTTCTTTATCGGACACCACACCTAGGAACACCCAACTAGACTCGCATTCATATAGGCGATACAGAGGTGAGAGTCCAAAAGCAAGTTTGTCAACCTGTGGTCTTTCAGGTTTGTTCTCGTAGGAAAGGAAATCATCCCAATTTGCGTATGCATTCGCTCCAAACATATCGACGAAAATCTTCTGACCTGTTCCCGTCAGTCTCTGTATACACAAACCGAGCGTTGCGGTTGTTGCGATGACCATTGAAGTATTCGGATCCGGATTCACATCGTTGGACGAAAGTAATGTTCTGGCCGTCTCCCGAATCTCTTGGTTGCTTAGTTTTCTACTAGTATCAGGCAGACCTCCGATCTGCCAAACCACGCCTCCGAGAGCAGCACCTGGAATTGGGTGAGTCGAAGGTCGTTTCGCGCCTGGTCCATTCGGCCCATAGCCATTGGCTGATATGTAAACCAATTTCTCATTGATAGAAGAAAGCTGATCGTAGCCAATGCCAAGTTTTTCAGGAACACCGACTCGATAATTGTGAATCCAAATATCTGCTTTAGTTGCTAGCTGCTGAGCGACTTTTTGACCATGTGGACTCTTCAAATCGAGACAAATGGATTCTTTGCCAGTGTTGCATTTTGCAGCACCCACGCCACGCGACATCGATCGGAATGGGTCGCCGGTTGGTGGTTCAATCTTGATGACCCGAGCACCCAAATCTGCCAAAGTTGACGCACCTAAAGGCGCAGCAATAATCGCTGCACTTTCGACAACGGTTACACCTTCAAGGGGTTTACTCGGTTTCGTTGGAGTGGTTTTTCTTGGAATCTGTAATGGACGACCCATCAATGAGGTCAGAGCAACTGGTTCACTGACTTCTTCTACTTTTCCTGGTGTTTTTAGCAAATTAGCAACGAGTCCAAGTTGCTTGCCAGTCTGCGTCTCGACGACATGCTTGTTGTCAACTATGTCAGGATCAGAGAGTGCTTCTTGGCTGGATTGATAGGGATGGGCTGCAACACTTCCCTCCTTCACATAGATGTCCATCCAGTCCTGTAAATCTCTCGTTTGCATCGCCTCAAACATCTCGTCGCGAATCTGTTCTTGATCTTCAGGATCCCATGTCAGTGGATCGCCTTTATATCTCTCTTCAGTAAAGAGCTTTTTGAAACCCATCACGCGAAAATAGTTATCCAGCAAATGAGGTAGCAGATTGCCGAATTGGAGCCAACGGTTATCCTTTGTAGGCACCGGATGGTAGTTAAACGTTGGCATTCGCTTGATTCGAACGCGTTGCGGGGGAGCAGCTTTCATGAGACCACGACCACGCAATTGCGGAACGGAGACCACACCCATCTCGTAAGGCATCATACCTCTCAGCAACGAAGTGTGAAATGTGTGTCCATGTCCCGTTCTAGTCCGGTTTTCTAAAGCAGCTAGCAACCCAGCGGCTAGACTCTGGGAACTGGCATGAACTCCAACTTGCAAAGCAGAATACACTGGTCCTTCACGATCGACGATTCCGCTGAAGTCCATCATTCGACCGGATTTAGCGGCCACTAGACCTTCGTATCCGGGATAGTCTGCGAGTGGTCCGCGTTCTCCAAATCCTGATACTGCCCCAATGACTAGATCTGATCTACTTTCTCGTAGCGTTTCATTATCCAGCCTTAGTTTGGTCCTTTCTGCGGTGCTTAGAGTGGTGATTACCGCATCGGAGGTCTGTAGTATCAACTCACGGAGTTCAGATACCTGAGAGGGTTCATTCAAGTCAACGGAAATTTGCTTTTTACCTCTGAGCCAAAGGTTGCTAGATGGCATGTCAGCAAAAGGGTCACCAGCAACTGGATTTACCTTGATAACTTCGGCACCAAAGTCTGCAAGTACCATACCGGCGAGGCCGGTGACCGGCCCGATTCCCAATTCAACTACTCGAAATGAACCTAGTGGTTTCATAGGAAGACAATCCCCAAATCACAATCTCTTGAAACAAAGCAGTCGGCTCACAAGGCACCGAACACCTCGAAAACAATAATACAAGGTCAGTACTACTCAATCAGTGTTGCGATTATTGGGAAGACTTGCACCAATCCGTTGGTTAGGTTGTGTCTTTGGTTTAACATAATTTCTCACGAAGCAAAATCGTCTCCTGTTCAAGATGAAAAAATGAACCAGCAAGAGCTCCTCCAGAAAATTAACAAAATCTCCATTTGGCAACAAGGAGATATACGAGCACCACACAAACCGTTGCTTCTCTTATACTCTTTGGGTAGAGCATACGGCGAAGAGCCTCGTCTTAAGCCGTATGAGGAGACTAGTGTCCCGTTAACCGAACTGCTTAGACAGTTCGGACCGATGAGAAAGAGCTACAAACCAGAAGAACCTTTCACTCGATTACCGAACGATGGACTTTGGGAGCTTCAAGACGATAGCGGCAATTCCCTTGGATATAGTCCTGGACTAGCCAAGAAATTCCTACGAGAGAATGTCAAAGGTGGGTTTCCCGTTGAGATTTACAATCAGTTGATAGCAGATCAAAAACTCATTAAGAAGTGTGCACTAGCCATTCTCACCCGTCACTTTCCCGATACTTATCACGCAGATATTCTGCGACAGGTAAACCTACCAATCGACTTGCACGATGATGTTGTTGAGGCCACGTCAGTTCCCAAAAGGAAACGAAGTCCAGAGTTTCGATATAACGTTCTACGAGCTTATGAACGCAAATGTGCGGTCTGCGGAAGCGCTGTCCGGATTGGAGACGCCTTGTTTGATCTAGAAGCAGCTCATATTAAGTGGCACTCACACGGTGGACCAGATGAGGTCTCCAATGGACTCGCTCTCTGTGTCTTTCACCATAAAGCATTCGATCGAGGAGCTTTTGGGATTGAACCCAGCCGGGATAAGTATGTGGTCAAGTTGTCTGAAGACTTCAACGGAGGTGGTCCCGCTTCAGAATGGCTAAGAAATTCTCATGGACATGAGTTACGACTGCCATTCAAACAGGAACAAATGCCCGATTCAGATTGTGTTGAATGGCACCGGACAAACGTTTTCAAAGGCGCATAGGACCAAAGAATACCTGTTTAGAACAATTGGGAACGTACAACCAGCAGACTGCGATATCAACTTTCACGAAAAGTCTGCACAACATCGCCTAAGTTCTAGTGCTTTGGCGATTCCAATGAGCCGACTTAAACCCAAAGCGGCCCCGCCCGGCTCAGAAAGCAACTAGCACATGCGAAAGAGACTAGGTTACGGTGAAACTTATGGAACCCAACTCGCCGTAATCCGCTATGTACTCTCCTTCTTCAGCCGGATGAATACCACCGCACGCGCCGGTAATCAACAGCATGTCTTCATCAATAGCCAACCCTCGTTCTGAAGCCTCATTAATCATCCAGTCCAGCGCAGCGTGCGGACCTCCAAGAGCATCGGTCAAAGGAGCGTCTAGTACCTCCTCACCATCCCTAGTCAATCGAACTCGCCAGCCTTCGTAGGAACTCCTCAGGGACGCTTGCTGACCAACAATATACCGATCTGCAGCGATATTACAGGCTGTTAAATTCGCGCCTTTGGCGTCGCCTGGATCGCCCCACGCCATCCTCGGAACCTCAATAACCGGACCCGCTGACTTCGGCTTGCCGTCTGAGTCGATCACAATACCTATTTCACATTCGAGGCTAACTCCCGGCTCACGCTTAAAGGTCGCTCCAGGTGAAAGTTGACCCCACGTATACAAAGATCCAATCAACGGATGAGTTAATCCGAATGCTTTTTGTCCGGCTGCGGCAGTCATACCTGCTTTTAATCCTCGAATAGGACCATCAGAGACCTGAGATACCAATTCTTTCTGCAGCGAGTACGCTTCTTCGATAGAGAGATCCGAAGGCATTTTCGGCAATGCAGTTCGAGACTTGATGGCACTTGCCATCTCTTGTACAAATGCACTCATGATTTAGTTTCCAAAGTCCCAAGATTCCCCAGCGTGGTATCTACGAAGAACGTTCTTCGCAATCAATATCTTATGTACCTCGTCCGGACCGTCCGCGATTCTTAACGTACGCGCACCGGTATACATTCCAGCAAATGGGAAATCGCCGGACACGCCAGCTGCTCCATACACCTGAATGGCACGATCAACCACCCGATG
Source organism: Gammaproteobacteria bacterium bin55 (assembly GCA_002238665.1). Taxonomy (GTDB): domain Bacteria; phylum Pseudomonadota; class Gammaproteobacteria; order Pseudomonadales; family Azotimanducaceae; genus Bin55. Next base: position 11,284 of record MPMU01000038.1, on the reverse strand, counting down.
ATAAGCCGCAGGCACGTAAACCTTGATCGAGGAAATATCTGTACGAGAGTCTGCGCCCGCTTCCATCTTCTGTGCACAGTCAACTACCATGAGTCGGGACGATTGAATGTCCATATAGGAATCGGCGATAAAACCTTGCATGAACTGTTTGTTTTCAAGCGTCTCGCCACCGTGTACTTTCCGATTAATGATTCGATCAACCATTAGGTCAAAGCATCGCCACATCGCCCCAACTGAATTCATGCAGTGGTAGATTCGACCGGCACCTAGACGATCCTGTGCAGCTTGATGTCCAGTACCTGTCTGTCCTAGCTGATTCTCTTTTGGAACACGAACATTCTCGTATTTGATTTCACAATGACTTGAGGCCTTACCCCATACCGGTACTCCGCGGATGATGTTGACTCCTGGGGTCTTTCGGGGCACGATGATTTGAGTCATCTTGTCGTTAGCACCGCCGGGATCGTCTGGATCTGCCGTTCTACACATGACGATGTAGAAATCTGCGGCGTGGCCATTGGATGTAAACCACTTGTGACCATTGATAACCCATTCATCACCATCAAGCACCGCACGTGTGGTCAGTGAGCGAGGATCTGAACCAGGGTTCATCGGTTCTGTCATAGAGAAACCAGACTGCATTCTCCCTTCTGTTAACGGTATAAGCCACTTTTTATGCTGTTCAGCGCTACCGTACTTAACGAGAATTTTTTGGTTACCAGAATTTGGCGCGACCACTCCAAACAAGGGAGCCGCACCTGGCGCGTAAGCCAAGATTTCGTTCATATAGGCATGCTGCATGAAGGAAAGACCCATACCACCAAATTCAGGCGGTAAATGCGGAGCCCAAAGCTTTGCTTTCTTTACTTTTTCCTGTACGCTTCGGCGAAGATCAGCAGATTCCTGAATTGCACTTTTGGATGGCGATGTACCGTCCGAAGTACTTGCCCACAATCGACCTTCATTCGGCAAAATGTCGTTGTTTACGATCTCCGCGGTGGCAAGTCTGACCTCGTTGACTTCATTGTCCAACATCGGAACAGGTTTTACGTTCATAGCCATGAGCGTGGCTCCTTTGATTCAATTTTTGGCGAAGTAAATGATAGAGGACTTGATGAGATGATTGAATAATCCAATTAATCTGAACCCAGAAAACCACTTGCAAACTTCAAAAAACTTGCCAATCTGAAGGCTATTGCCGGTTGGTCTTTAAGAAATTTCCGATAGAACCAATTAACTTCAGCGCTCTTCTGGACCTGCAGGGATGGATCCTCGTCAGGTCTCCCAGCTACATCAGCTATTCTCTCCCCTTGAAGAACTGGACAAAAGCCCTCAGATATAATGCACCCTTCGACGAGTCGTAGATCGGCGTATCTTGTCGAGTCCTCCGACACTTCCTACATAAATGCAAGCAATCGCTGGTTCAGACCTAACCTATCCCTATTCGAAACATCCCACAGCAGGTACCACCATTGAAGTGAAACCTGGTGTGTTCTGGCTGACCATGCCTATGGGAGGTGGATCTCTCAACCATATCAATCTGTACCTGCTTGAAGACTCCGACGGTTGGTTCATCGTCGATACAGGTCTTGCAACCCGAGAAACTAAAGACCACTGGATAAATATCTTCGAGTCTCAACTGAAGCAAAAGCCGGTCAAAGGTGTTATTTGTACTCACATGCATCCCGACCACGTCGGACAGGCTGGCATGATCACCGATCGCTACCGAGTGCCGTTGTATATGACTGTATCGGAGTACTATCAAGCGCGTTCCATGTTCTCCGGATTTTCGATGCAGAGCAGTTGGATAAGCAAAGAGTTTTACGCTCGTGCCGGAATGGACACCAGTTTTTTGGAACAGATGAGTTCAAGCTGGCGCAAACGCATGCCACAGGCAATGAAAGCAATACAAGAATCAGGTGCAAGTCAACCCACTTTTCCAACCGGATTTCGACGAATTGCTGAAGGAGATGTTTTCTCTATCGGAGATCACGATTGGCAGGTGGTTACAGGATCTGGTCATTCTCCAGAACACGCTTGTCTTTACTGCAAGACTTTGAAAACGCTCATTTCTTCAGATCATCACCAGTAACGTAAGCGTGCATCCCACCGAGCCGGATGCCAATCCACTTAAAAACTGGATGGACTCACACGATAAGTTCTTGGACGTGAACCCCGAAACTTTTGTTTTACCAGCTCATAATTTACCTTTCTTCGGTGTACGTGAACGGCTAAGAGAGCTCATTAACCACCATGAAGATAGGATGTTGGCAGTAGAGGAACACTGTGTCAGTCCGCAGACTGCCAAAGCACTTTTACCAGTCATGTTCAAACGAAAGCTAGATGCTCGACAGACGATGATGGCACTTGGTGAAGCTATCGCACATTGTCATTTACTGATGCATCGCAACCGACTTGAACGTAATTTGGTAGATGGTGTCTATAGGTTCACGTCCATTGATCCAGATTTAACAAGAAGAGCACATCCCGGTCAACACGATGCACCTGACGACACTCCAATCTTGGTATGAGTAACCAAGCAATTTCACAATGTTCTTGAACCGCTCTCGTAGGCAAACGTGGCATCTGATCAAGATCCGTAGTAAAGAACTGACCATCAAGTACGTTAAGAAACTTTCAGCGCTTCCCTGGATATTTCGAATTGTGCTAGCGGTATTGCTGTGCTTGGGTGGCGTTTTGGGATTCTTGCCAATACTCGGGTTTTGGATGTTACCTCTTGGATTATTGGGGATTGGATTGTGTTTACCCTTCACCGACCAAATGATTGCGGATTGGGTGCGTCGACTTGAGGCGGAACTTACAGTGGACCAGAAATCACGAAGATTGTATTAACGAATTCTCTTAGATTCCATCCGGGCAAGTCTGTTAGTTAGCAGTTCACATGCCGCATACTCAATGTAGGTGCAAAAAACGGTGATCTCTTCGCGGAAACCTCAAGAGTGAACATTAGGTCGCTATAGATGTTCCCAAACATAGGCGTAACAGGTTCAACGCCCAAAATGTGCTATTCTCACATCAAATTATTCGAGTACTCACGTAACCATTAGCGATTCGGGAAGCCACCATCTTGCCTACGATGAATCCTCTGATTGGATTCATCAAGGCAATTTCGCTCTTGGATCCGCGAGTAAACCTTCAAAACCATACAGGGGAAACCCTGAGCACTAGCAGATGACCGATAGATTCAATCCGGGTGAAGCTGATTTCAAGCAGGCACTGCGTGACTTTGTAAACGCGATACCACGTGTTTTCGTGTTTCTTTGGGAAGTCGCGCCAGTGATGTTTTCGATCATCTTCGTATTGATGCTGATCTCCTCATTTTTCCCAGCGGCGATTCTGTGGACTAGCAAACTGGTGTTGGACGGTGTTGTCGAAGCAGTAAATACCCATAAAGACTGGACTCTGCTCCTAACCCCAATCATTGTCTTGTTCGTAATCTGGCTAATTCAAGCGCTCACCGGCGCGCTCAGCAACATCATGCAAATGATCATGCGTCAGAAAGCGCAAATAGTTGCGCAGGGTCAACTGATGGAGAAAGCCGGAAAACTTGACCTTGCTTTTTTCGAGTCTCCTCGCTTTTATGACCAGCTTTACCATGCCAGACGACGAATGTGGGGTGTCTATCAGTCCTGCTTCGGAACAGTTACTTTCATTCAACAGTTCATTACACTCGGCACCGTTCTTGGGCTACTTTCAGTTCTACATCCGGTCGCCGTGCTGGTCCTGGTTGGGACGAGCCTGCCACATATTTGGCGCGAAGCTCGTTTCACGAAGAAGCGCTACAAACTTGACGCTGATTTGGTACGTGCTGATCGATTGGCGGACTATCTCGCTCGCTTGGTGACTTTTCGTGACACGGCAAAGGAAGTGCGCGTCTTCAGTCTTAAGGACTATTTCACGAATCGCTACTACTACTATCGCAATCTCTACCTCACTGCCTATCGAAAACTCGTCATTGACGAATCGTACGTTTCCATCCTGCTCAACTTGCTCGGTCTGATCGGCGTATCCGGTATATACATCTATGCCGTTATGGAGACCGTGGCTGGCCGAATTACGATTGGTGATTTACCTATGGTTGTTGGCGCGGCACAGCAAAGTCGCACTCAACTGACCGGACTAATCAGCAGCGGCGGACGTTTTTATGAAAACTCACTTTTTGTCACTCGCTTTTTCCAGTTTCTCGACCTAGATCCCAAGTCCATTGAAGGCTCGCTGTCTCCCCCAACCCGTGCGGTACCTCTGGCATTTCCCAGTCCAATTACCAAAGGTATTGAATTTAAGGATGTGAGCTTCAAGTACCCACAAACCGATACGATGGTGCTTGACAATGTGTCCTTCACAGTTCCAGTAGGTGGAAAAATTGCGATCGTAGGAGTGAATGGCGCAGGTAAAACAACCATGATCAAGTTGCTGGCGCGACTTTACGATCCAACACATGGCTCAGTTTCCCTAGACGGAATTGATCTTCGGGAATATGACCTACCGCAACTACGTACAAATATCAGTGTCGTTTTCCAAGATTTCTATCAGTACGACATTTCCGCTTCAGACAACGTTGGCTTAGGTAAAGTCGACGAAATCGATAATCGACCTCTTGTTGAAATCGCCGCGCAACGTGGTGGAGTACATGAGACCATAGACGCGCTACCCTCTAAATATGACACCATTCTTGGACGCACATTTGAGCAGGGTGTGGATTTGTCTGGCGGTGAGTGGCAAAATATGGCAATCGCTCGTGCTTTTATGAGTGACTCACAATTCCTAATTCTTGACGAACCGACTGCGGCGCTGGATGCACTCAAAGAACACCAGCTCTATGAGCGCTTTTCAGATCTCACGGAAGATAAGACCGTCGTCTTTATCTCTCATAGATTTTCTACTGTGCGGATGGCTGATCTAATCATCGTCATTAATGGTGGACGAGTCACCGAGATTGGGTCGCACCAGGAATTGCTTGCAAACGGCGATCTCTACTCGCGAATGTTCAACACTCAAGCTTCTCGGTACGTCTCCTGATCTTACGTGGTGTAGGTGAATACCTTCCAAGACCCATGTGGTTACTATGACTGAGACTAGAGACTGGGGTAACACTGAATTTCGCCAAGCACTCCACGAAGTTCTGCCGTTATACCCGAAACTCTGGAAATTACTCTCGCGAATTTCACCATTCCACTTCTTCACACTCAAGGGGACTATGGTGATCTCCGCGTTTTTTACACCAGCCATTATCTGGGGTACTAAATTCGTCGTAGACGGTGTTGTTGAAGCTCTCAACAACGACCTTTCTTGGCTGGTGACTTTAATCCCTGTAGCACTCATTCTTGGTTTGTGGGTCGCGCAGATGCTGGTAGGCGCGATTCAAGGAATCGTTATGCAAATCTACGGGACGCTCGTAGACATTAAATCTCGGGGTCTGCTCCTTGAGAAAGCCGCAAGTCTTGATCTGGCATTCTTTGAGTCGCCTCGGTTCTACGACAAACTACACCACGCTGAGAGGGAGCGTTGGGCTTTGACTTCCGTCCACGAGTCGACCTTAAATTTGGTGGGTCAGCTAATCACAGTGACATCGTTGTTTGCAATCCTCACCACCCTGCACCCTCTCGCGATTCTGGTACTGGTCATTACGATGATTCCAAATGTTGTAATTGAGGTCGTGTACATAAAACTCTGGTACAAGCTCGATTCTGAGACTGTCCGAGAATGGCGGATGGCCGACTATATGACGCACTTGGTCGTGAGCCGAGAAGCTGCTAAGGAAGTTCGGACGTATTCGTTGAAGGACTATCTTGTCTCGAAATTCAAGAAAAACGTTGCCTTCTATTTTTCAACATTTCAAAAACACAGCATCAAGGAAACTGCCCTGATGTCGGGTGCCAACCTATTGGGGTATCTTGGCATCGGCGTAATCTGGCTTTACGCCGTCTACGAAGCGGTCAACGGCAGAATTTCCATTGGTGACTTCACGATGATCACGCTTGCAACGGAGCAAGTACGAAGTGGCTTACTGAATCTTGTTTCATCGGTCGTGTACACCGTCGCCGATGCTTTAACTCTTACGTGGTACTTTCAGTTTATCGAATTCAATCCAGATTCGGTGACTGGTGCACTGGACAAACGGAAACCGACGGCAAAGCTTGTAACTGAAAATCCTGTAGCTTCCATTGAGTTTAGAGGTGTTTCGTTTAGCTACCCAGATACCGACAAACTGATCCTCGATGGCATTTCATTCAGGATCAAACCCAATAAAAAGCTGGCAATTGTCGGTGAAAACGGTGCTGGCAAGACCACCCTTATCAAGCTCTTGACCCGACTCTACGATCCAAGTAAGGGAAACATCCTTCTAAACGGCCAAGATCTGCGTGACTATGACCAAAACGAATTACGCGATTCTATGAGTATCGTATTTCAAGATTTCGCACGATACGATGTCTCAGTGGAGGATAACATCGGCTGGGGAAGAGTGAATATGATGGACAACAAAGACCTAATTCGACAGGCAGCCATTGATGGTGGGGCACACTCCTCGATTGAGGCATTATCGTCCGGTTACGAAACAATTCTCGGCCGAACATTTGAAGAAGGAGTCGATCTGAGTGGTGGTGAATGGCAAAACATCGCAATAGCTCGAGCGTTTTTTGCGGATCGGCCTCTGCTAATCTTGGATGAACCTTCTGCCGCCTTAGATGCCTTCAATGAGCAAGCTCTTTACGAGCGAATCATGAAACTGGGAACAAGCAAGACCGTGGTCTTCATTTCGCATAGATTTTCGACCGTCCGAATGGCCGATGAAATCGTCGTGGTCGACAATGGCAAGATTGTAGAACAAGGTTCACACTACGAACTTATGAAAATTGACGGCAAATACCGACACATGTTCTCGCGTCAGGCATCTCGCTATGTGGATTAGAGCGAAATATAAACGCACAATCTATTCAAGAGGTTTCTGTCTCAGATTTTAAGATTTTCTGAATTGACAGAGTTTCACGCTTAGTCGATCGCACTATGTCTCAACTTCATTTAATCTGCCCGATACTACATCGTAGATGAAGCCTCGCACTTGATTTCGCTCAATCAAAAAAGGACATTGCCGGATTTTCTCGATTGAGTGCTTAACGTTCTCCTCAAGGTCTCGGAATGGATGGAAGTGAATCTCAGGTCTTTGACCTACTTGAGATTCAAGTTGGTCCTTGAATTCCTCATTCTCAAAGGTCAACATGCCGCACTGTGTGTGCTGAATCAGCATGATTTCTCTTGTCCCAAGCTTTTGCTGAGAGATGATTAAGGAACGTAGAACATCCTCAGTAACCACGCCACCTGCATTCCTCAGCAGGTGTGCGTCACCTTCAGAGATTCCCAATAGTCCTGCCGGTTCTATTCGGCAGTCCATGCAAGTCACCACAGCAACTTTCAAAGCTGGCGCGCCAGATAGTGAGCCATGGGCAAAAGATCCGCTATATGCTTGCTGGTTTTCTAACAGGTGATCAATCTTCGTTTGGGTGGTCATTGAGCTTTTGCAAAAAAATGGAAATATGCTTAGTTCTGGTTCTTGACGGAATTTTTATTCCGGGTTGCCTACAGAGATTCGCAAAGATGGATTATGGGAATGAAGTATCTGATAAATCCCATAGAGAATTGTCGCTAGTACAAAAAGGGGTCTTAAATGACTAAGAAAACCGTTCTGATCACTGGAGGAGCGAGGGGTATCGGCCGAGGCATCGCCGAGAGTTTCCTTCAAGCTGACTATAACGTCATGATTGCCGACCTAGATTCGGGTGGTCCCTGGCGCTACCAACTCTCCAATGAAACTGAGTTGGCGGACACATCCTCAGAGCTCGCCTCCCTAGGTACAATCCACTATGTGCCTGTAGATGTTACTCAAGATGACTCATGCAAGGCATGTGTGAAAGCGACGATTGAAGCATTTGGTGGACTAGACGTTCTCGTTAACAATGCAGGTATTGTCGACAGCGGAGTGATAGACGAATTCACAGAAGATAGATGGGATCGAATCTTTGAAGTCAACGTGAAAGGTATTTTTCTGATGACTAGGGCAGCTGTATCCGAACTGCGACGCTCAAGTGATGCCGCCATTGTAAATACAGCTTCGATTGCAGGTAAACGTGGCGCTCCAAGAATGGCAGCTTACTGTGGATCGAAATTTGCTGTAGTCGGCATCACGCAATCATTTGCACTGGAACTTGCTTCCGATGGTATACGAGTCAATGCAATTTGTCCAGGAATGGTGGGTACGGCGATGTGGCATGATCATCTGATGTCGAATACGGGAAACAATGAGTTCGAATCGCGCATGAGTCAGATAATTCCTCTGGGTCGATCCCAGACCGTACAGGACATGGGAGAAGCAGCTCTATATCTGGCAAATGCAAGGAACGTCAGTGGAGTTGCATTGAACATTGCAGGCGGCTATGAAATGCATTGAGTGAGTTAATGCAACTGACTTTCAGACCACAAATTTTTTCTAAATCAACGCACCGATTTGCATGTTCCTGAGTGAAATCCGCTCCGTAGCCGACCACCAGAGGCTAGTGAATCCTGACTCACTGTCTGAAGAGGATATCGAGTTTTTTAAGGACTACGGGTATTTAGTCAAGCCAAACCTCATAGATAACCGTCAGCAGATTGAAGATGCACTCGACTTCGCTTGGGACTATCTACTCGAGAATCTTCCCGTCGATCCTTCAAGTAACTGGACTCTCTCGAAACATAATCCAGAAACTTGGCACGATCCAAAATGGGCAAAAATGCCACCACCCGCAGCAAGCGGGTTCTACGAGGGTCGACAGCGAATAAACTACGCCGCAACAACGATCAAGCTACATGACGTTGGATCCAAGGACGTATTCGTAAATCTCTTACCGAACCACGAAAACGTACGGAAAATAGCTACTCAGCTACTAGGTCCTGAACTAAGACCCTCAACACGAACGAGAGGAGTCTACGCAGTACTACCTCGAAAGCTCAATGAAGCTGAGAGACAGTCGTGCATAAATGCAAAATCTTTAGGTCCCCATTGTGACAGAGTCTGTCAGCAACTGAATGTTTGTACTTATCTTGAGGATGTGCCACCACGTGGTGGGGGATTCACTATTTACCCAGGCAGTCACAAAATCATGTTTCAAGCACATGAGACAGAATCAAATTGGTCACCGAGGCCTGACTTTCGGGACTATCTAAGAGAGGCTGTCAGCACGATCACTCCAGTGGAACTGGTCGCAAATGCTGGAGATGTCATCTTCTGGCACGGTCGAATGGTCCATACAGCTGGCATTCACGTTGGTTCGAATATTCGCTGGGCTCTCTTTGGGGACTTCATGCGAGATGAAAAAGTCTTATCGGACGACGAGCATCGTGTTCTTGGTCAGTATGAGTGGTTTAAGGACACAAAGCTACTAGATAAAGAGCCACGAGTCACCAGTGATATGTGGAGAAATTGGAGATTAGTAGCAAATTCTGTAGAACGACAACCAAGATAAAAACTCAGCGTCAATCAAGATAAGAGTCGGTGAAGCCGAAAGCCGAGAATCGTGATCGCGACGGATTTGGCTAAGGTGTGATAATCCTCATTAGGAAGTACATCGATGCCATCCAAACACATTCCCGACCAACAGGTGAGACTTCGCACGCAGTACGTACAAAAACCAAGATGCCGACTGTCGACACAAAGGTTGGCTTCGGTAGTGCCAGAACCTATAGACGTGAGGCCGTTCGTATACAAAAATGATTGGAACAATGCCAAAACTTCTGAATGAATAGTTTAGCTATGGAATGCAACATAGGTCTTATTCAGCCAAGCTCAATCATTCAGGAATCTGAATATATCTATTTTTTAACCTATTCGTGTGAAGTAGAGAGAGAAATTCCATGAGTAGGTTGAACACGCTTCCAAACCATCCAAATCACGGAATTCACTGTGTTATTTATTCAGGTATTTCATGTCTAGACAATCAAACCACTCACTCCACTAAGAATTCCAACCAGACTCCATGACGTTCTACTCAGAGGACGAAATCGAATTAATTTCATTATTTTACAAGGAGATAATCCCCAAATAGCGACTAGAGGAACAGTCAGCTTCCCTTAAAGAGACTGGAAGATCTGTATTAAGTTGCACAATTTCTTTTGCTTCGTTAAGAGATGGATTGAGATTCACTCTTGATCTTGAGAACCGGCTTACAGAGGTATCACACATCTCTCAAATTTGATCTCACACCCTAATTCACAATCTCTTATGTATAATTGAATTATTTATTATCTGTATATATGAGGGTTATATCATGTCTGATTTCCTTTCAAAAATCTCACCGTACGCTCCACTCACGTCAGAACAAAAAAAGGGCTTACACCGTGCGCTTGAAAAAAACTTTGCTCGTTTCATTGTTCTAGAGGAGAATCGGGATGGCCGGGGTCTGAAATCGAGTGTCAAAAAGAACATAGATAGAACATACAAACATTTTCTGACTGCGATAAACGTCGGACTGAATCATCAAGACCCACACATCAGAAGAGAAGCAAAAAAACTGCTCAAAGAACCTCATCACATCGATTCTCATAAGCTAATCGAAAGGGCTTCAAGGTTTTGTGGTCTACTTAAAAAACACTCACGACTTTTCAAGGAGAGAGCCAAAAGTAAAACCACCCGAAAAATCCAACTCACGGAAGTAATCGAACTTCTCGAAGTCAAAGATGCTACTACGCTACAGTCTATAGGCAGAAAGCTCTCCAACTGTGTCAAGGAACGAGATTCTGCGCGTCGTTACATTGAGCAAGTTGACGACAAGGAAATCGAACTATGGGAAGTTCGCTCACTAGGAAACACAATTGGACTCATTCAAGTTGATATTTCAGAACACAACGTCCGCGAAATCAATGAATTCAACGGCGTGGAAAATGAACCTCTTTTTCTAAATCCTGACGACCTTTTCGAGATCATCCACAAACTGAACATAAATGAAACCGATCATACAGCGTTCTTAAAATCGGGGAGTTTACCCATATTTAGAGATTTAGAGATTCGCAACTTAGTGCCTGAACCAGTCATGATCGGATCCAATTGCTTCTACATTTGGCGTACACAAGATGCGCTCGCTGTTGCCAGTAAACCGGAAGGAGTTGATTATCTAAACCCGGATACACGTACCAGGTTCGCGTGGTCGTATTTCACACGAAGCTCTCCTCAACCAAGACGTAGAAGAATACGCGGACCTCACCCTCGCAGAGTCCGACACAATTGGACACGTCC
>MPMU01000037.1 GCA_002238665.1 Gammaproteobacteria bacterium bin55 | reverse complement strand
GTAATAATCGTTAGTAGGATCATTGCGTCCGACACAGAAGGCCGGAGCATCTGTCGCCGGACAATCATCGTCTGCAGTAGTAACGTCTGCAGGATCAATGCCATTTGCATCTGTGAGCATTGAGTCGTACTTCAGGAACAATCCGCCGCCAAGCTCAAAGTCGAATCCGTCGGCACCGTTCGTGCCGCGTTTTTTCGCAATACCTGGAGTTGTCGCACCCGGGGTATCTGTCCCAGTTTCCGCTGGTATACCCGTGGCGGTTTTATACGAAATCGTGTACGTAAGACCGTCGGCTGTGTCCGTCCCGATATCGCCGTTGAACACGGAAATCGTGAAATTGTCATCGGTGGCATCAGCGTCGTCGTCAGCACCGTCGGCATCGACATGGTACTTACCGGTAGCGAGGTCTTTAAGATCCTCTACTTCCGTCAACGGCGAGCCACCCTTAGGTTTAACTCCGTCAACGCCGGACACCACATCACCCGAGACGGCGTAGGCAGTTGGAAGTGCCGTTGGATGAACAAACGGATCAGCTGAATCAGGAGCTAAGCGAACGATTCGGTGGTCGTTCGTCTTATCTACCGTAGCACTCACAGGTACCTGTACCGTCGCACCGACTTCGGGAGATGCATGTGCATCGACCCCAATGACCGGAGGATCAGCATTAAGATCTTCAGTCACCTCCGCCCTAACCGCGCTGTAGAAGACAGTACCATCGGCCGCAACACCAGTAGCAGCTTCCAGCTTCTCACTTTGCGTCCCGCCGCCTTTGTAAAAAGCTACTTCCCGATCGGCTACGCTGAACGATTGAGCCGAGGCCACGAGACCTACAAACAACATTGTGGCTGTAGAGAGCGACGTCGCAAGCGCTACCCTCAATGCCTTTGTTCTAAACATAATTCTCAAGCCTCCTTGATTAATAAAGAATCGATTACTCACATCAACTAAATTTCCAACGTTTCTAGCGAAGAAACGGCGAATCTTGTGGCGTTGAGGAGTGGTTGCTGGTAGAAACGACCTAGCCAATTTGGTTCTCTCCTTTGGTTGTTCCTGAATTGTTATGGTTCACCACGGAAACATGTGTGACATATCCAAGTGCAGTACTGGAGTATTTCAGATACTGTTGAGCAATTGAAGCTTCCTGCATACATTGCTTCAAGTTGGATTAGGTAAGTAACCGACATCGGCTAGCGACCACTTTCCACCTTGTTATGTTTGGTTCCTGTGGCATTGATTATTTTATTTAAATCAGGCTGTACATTCACATATTTACTTAGGCTCGTGTACGCACCATCAATTTGAGACTATGACAGAGTTCATGGAAGAAAGTTGCTTATTAACTGTGAAAATTCTGCTAATCAAGTTAAGAGACCTTAGGTTTCTGCAAATATCGAACCTTGAGAATCGCTGAATCACGGGGATTTACACTGCCAAAATATGCGATTCCTGAGTCCTATGAGTGTGAAAAGCACTCTGCTGAGCCTAGATAGAACGTTAGATTGTCATTTATTCAGGCGATGAAACAGAATTCCTTCCGGACCAAGGGTCGCCCGATGGTATCGCAACCCAGATACCAGAGATAGATGCTCTAGTCAGCCTTTTTGTACTGGGGAACTTAGGTCGTACGGAGAATTCATCTCGAAAATCTGCTGCTTCAAACAAACCTGAAAACCATCTGTCGTACTCAGAGATTTCCTGCAGTATGACTCCGTGTCGGATCTGAACGTTCTTGCTGGCAAGGTCGACTTGATTTTTCCAGATGTAATGGAAACTTGAGGACAATGAAAGATGAATCAGCTGACAGGTTATCAAGCTCCCCTAATACGATCGGGATAGCTTTCCTCAGACGAGCCTTTGATCGAATTCAAAGAATCAGTTTGGTCCTGTCTTTGTTCAATGGTCTTCGAATTAGATAAGGCTGATGCAATCAAACCAGCAGGTGTAGCGATAATGCCGACACACAACAGCAGGAGTAGACTGGCGAATACTTTACCACCAACCGTAATTGGGAACACATCCCCATAGCCAACTGTGGTTAGAGAGATGATTGCCCACCAAAGAGAATCGCTAAAGGTACCGAAGTGCTCCGGTTGCGCTTCATGCTCAAAGTGACGAATACCAAATGATGCGATGACTAGTATGACGCCAGTAAACAGAGCCAGCATGGCGAATTCCTGTTTCACTGATTTGACGGCATCGTATAGTCGACGAGCGGCATCATTGAAGCGAGTTAACTTCAGCAGGCTGAGGAATCGAAAAACGCGCAAGATACGGACTACTAGCAAGTCCGTTGCCCCAGCAAAGATCAGAAGGGTAGGAAGAGTCGCTATTAGGTCAATCACACCTAGGAAACTGAATGTGTACTTCCATCTTCCCGCGTAAAAACGGATTGCGTACTCTATCGTAAACAAGATAGACAACGTGAATTCAAAGTAAATGAAGTATTTGGCGACCGAAGGATTTCCAATTTCAGCGCTCAATGCCAATGAGACGATTGATGCAACAATCAATGGTGCAGATATGAGATCAAGCTTTCGCAGGGTAGATTCTTTCATATAAAAACAAACTTTTGAGCGAACGTGAAGGACTCGTTTACAACATCAATCCCAGAAGGGATAGTTGTGAATTAACTCACCTTAGTCTGGATGAAAAGTGGTTATGCGTCCTTGGAATGGGCGATTTCGAGAAACAAGGATACTGTCGGTCTGTGCAAAGCTAAATTTGTCGAAGATTTTTGATCAGTTTCACTTTGTAAACACCAAGAGGGCTGCTTGGTACGACCTCTCAAACAACGATACGGTAGCTAGAAGGTACTAGGCGACATATTACCTTTATACCCGGTGGCGGTGGTCGGCAACCGTCTGATGAAATTAACACAAGGAGTGAATAGGGAGACTGACGAACACGCACGATTCCAGCAACACTGTGACCTTAGAGGCAACGATTCAGCCAACTTGATTGTTTTTTAGGTGGAGACACCTTGGAGGTTCACCTTCGCAAGCGTCGATACCAAAGTTTTCCCAGACTGGTGGGAACGTGCGAATGTCGGGGTAATAAAACGATCGTCGCGATCCTGCAGTACCCACAACTTGACGGTCCACACCGTCATGTGCAACCGACGGGTGTAGCAATCAGAGCGATAACCCCGTTGCGCGGTAGGCCGTTCGCTTTACCCATCCCAAAGGAGTTCGGTTATTTCATCTTCAAGCACGGCGTTCTACACCTTCTCCATCACCTACTTCGCAAAGTCAAGGTCGTCAGAAAGATGACTTTTCACGAAGGGGTGTACGACAAATCTTGTTGAATATTCGCTATGCAGGGATGGCGCTATCAACTGGATTCGTAGCGAATACCGGCAGTTCGCGTGCGACCGCCTTCCTAACGCGATCCAAATAGCCGTCCAATTGCCCGCTCTTGATGCTACATCGTAGCGCTAAGATCGCGTTCGCCTCTTGTACCGTCCACCGCATGCCACCTCGCTTCATTCGAGGGCCAACAACGTTCTTGCAGGCGCTCTCCACCCGCGACGAAGCACATGGCAGTCCTTCACGACGGCATCGCGGATAGTCCATCCGTGCACGGTTGTTCTCCATATAAGGGAATTTCAGGAATTCCGTGTTAGGTGTAGTCGCAACCTTCCGCTGCATGCAGGGGAAGGCTGCATTTTAATTCGTTCATTTGCCCGTCCTGTTCGAAATCACCCAACCGGTCTAGGCGTTTAAGCGATCACCAAAACGAAACTCAAATTCCCGTTTTGCCCTAGCCCATGATGTAAGGGTTGGCTCTAGGATTGGGTCGTCTCCCGCACCGTCAGATAGATCAGTTTTTTTGTTGCCTCGACGCTCGTGAAGTGGCCGCGGGTCCGATCCGCCCGTGGCACCGAGGCGTTCAAACTTTCGATCGCGTTGGTCGTGTAAATCACCTTGCTAAGATCCTGCGTAAACGCCAGAAACGGAGCCACCCAATCCCAACTCCGGCGCTAGCGCCGCACCACATCCGGAGAAGGACGCCCTAATTCACTCACCTCGAACGCTTCTAACACCTCCGCCGCTACATCCGCATTAATTACCGCGTAGATCGTTTTCAATGCCTCTGCCAATGCAAGCTGTTCTTGGTAGCTGGCGCACGACAGTGAGTTCCGTAGCAAGTGCACGATGCATGTTTGCACCGTCGTGTCCGGAAACACCGTCGCCAATGCATCCGGAAAACCTGTTAATCCACCCACCAACGTGAGCCATAGTTTGGTGTGCTCACGCTCGCTAAACCAGAGCCCAAGCACTTCTTTGCGACCATCCTCTGCGACCCCAACGCCAAGATAAATCGCCCGATTGGCGACGCAGTCAGCGTAGCAGACCTTGACCTGGATGGCGTCTAGGTAGACATTAACATTCGTGCTCTCCAACAGTCGTTTTGGCTAATCAGCAAACTTTTCCATTAGCGCGTAGGTCACCGTCGAGATTAGTTCCGCGGATACCTCAATGCCGTAAAGTTCCTAAACCGTCTGGCGAATGCCACGCACCCTCATCCTCTTGGTAAACATTACCAGAACCTTCTTATCCAACCCCGGCAACCAAAGTAGATACTTCGGCACCAGCTAGGGTGTGAATGTACCTTGCCGGTCCCGTGGGGTCTCCAACTGCATCGGACTGGACGACGTCGAGACCGTCTTGCGATTGTGTCCATTGCAGGTGTTATTGTCATCGGTGGATGCCAGATGGACATTCATCTCGCCATCCAGGTTCCGTTCGATTAGACGCTTGCGTTACTCCATCAAGAGGGGTGTACGACAAATCTTGTTTTCATAAATTTCTACAGATCAACGAAGCATTTTTACCGCTCCTGACAGTAAACTGTTCATTGACAGCTATGCAGTCAAAGCGCATGGCTACGGACATGGTTCGAGCCGGCGTATTTTCACAGGGAAGTGGAGCGAAGCCATGGAATGGATTAACCGAATGTTGCGTCGGCCGCCTCGAGCCGAACTGGAGGCTCGAAATGCGGAGTTGGAATCTGGCATCTGCGAGCGGGATGCCGCGCTTGATGAGCGGGATGCCGCGCTTGCTGAGCGCGACGCGGAAATTGCTCGCTTGCGGACGCGTCTCGCTACGTCAACGGATGACGAGGACGGGCTACGCGGATCGCTGGCACAGGCCGAGGAGGAGCTGGTTGAGTTGCTACGGCGTGCGCGTGCAGACGATGTCAAGGGACGCTTGGACTTTATGGAGCTGGAAGAGAGCATGCTGAAGGGTTCGCACAAGCTTGCCTCTGCGCTCTGGGCGAGACACTGGAAGACGTAGAAGCGGTTCGGAAGTCGTCTGAGGTGACGTGTCCGCGCTGTTCGGGACAGATGCGCTTTGAGCGTCGGCATAAGCGTAAGATTCTTTCTCGGTTGGGTTTTCTGGAACCGAAGTTCAATGCATGGCAGTGCGACGGGTGCAGGTATCGGCTTCGCCCGCGCGAGCGCGAGTTGGGGTGGGTGTTATGTAGTTGAGCTTCAAACTGAACCGCTTCGCCCGCGCGAGCGCGAGTTGGGGATTAACGGCGGTTGCCAGTCGACGCGCGGGATGCTGTGTGTGATAGGGGAGTTAGCCGCCGAGTGCACATACGAGGGTGGCTCTCGTCTGATCGAGAGGCTCACTGGTGTGCAGGTGAGTGCAAAGCGACTCGAGCGCGATGCCAAAATGCTGGGAGCCAAGGTCGCTGCGGATGAGGAGGCATGGGTGGAAGTTGTGCAGGCGAAGCCGTCCTCAATGGCTTGCTTGGCGGTCGATGGCACCGGCGTGCCGATGCGACCGGTGGAGACCGAAGGTCCCCGAGGCAAGGCCGAAGACGGACTTGCGCGCACTCGGGAGGCGAAATTGGCGGTGGGCTGGGTCAAGGACGAAGGCGAGCGAGAATCCGTCTGCTACAGTGCCGCGGTGGAGAGTGCGTCGCAGCCGGGCGGGAGTCCGACGATCACGGCGCCGTTTTGGAAACGGGTCGAGCGGATGGCGACGCGCATCGGCTTCGAGCAGGCGGGTAAGCAGGTGTTTCTCGGCGATGGCGCTACATGGATCTGGAAGATGGCAGAGGAACAGTTTCCACAGGCGATCCAGGTGCTGGACCTCTACCATGCGTTGGAAAAGATCGGGGATGTCGTGGCCGACAATTTCAAGGACAAGAAAGAGCAGGGGCACGAGTTTCGGCTACTCAGGGTCTGGTTGAAACGCGGTAAGTTGGATGGGGTGTTGAAGCGACTGTCGACCATGCAAAACGCCGAGACGACGATTCGTTATCTGGAGAACAACCGTGCACGGATGGACTATCCGCGATGCCGTCGTGAAGGACTGCCATGTGCCTCGTCGCGGGTGGAGAGCGCATGCAAGAACGTTGTTGGCGCTCGAATGAAGCGAGGTGGCATGCGGTGGACGGTACAAGGGGCGAACGCGATCTTGGCGCTACGATGTAGCATCAAGAGCGGGCAATTGGACGGCTATTTCGATCGCGTTAGGAAGGCGGTCGCACGCGAACTGCCGGTATTCGCTACGAATCCAGTTGATAGCGCCATCCCTGCGTAGCGAATATTCAACAAGATTTGTCGTACACCCCGGGTGTGTCTTGATTTCTGTGTAAGGGGTAATTCTACCCACTCTCTTGCGAGCAAGAGAGTGGGAGAATTTTAGTTCATTCATTTCGCGTCTCTGGGCTTTGATTTGCCGGATTGGTTCGGTAACACCCAACCATTCGAGGCGTTGAAGCGATCACCAAAATGAATCGCCAATTCCCGTTTCGCCTTACTCCATTGAGGTATGGGTTTACCCCAGGATTTGGTCGCCTCGCGCAGTGCTAGATAAATCAGTTTCTTCGCCGCTTCAACGCTGGTGAAGTGACCGCGGACCTGAACCGCGCGTCGCACCGAGGCATTCAAACTCTCGATCGCATTGGTGGTGTAAATCACCTTACGAAGTTCCTGCGAAAACGCCAAAAACGGAATCACCCGTTCCCAACTTCGACGCCAGCGCCGCACCACATCCGGAAAGCGCTGCCCTAATTCACTCTCCTCGAATGCATCCAATGCAGTAGCCGCAGCATCGGCATTGATCGCCGTGTAGATCGTCTTCAACGCCGCCGACAAGGCTTTCCGTTCTCGGTAGCTGGCACTCGACATCGAGTTCCGTATTAGGTGCACGATGCAGGTCTGCACCGTCGTCTCCGGAAACGCCGCCTCCAACGCCTCCGGAAAACCAGTCAGGCCATCCACCACCGCAATGAGGATGTCCGCTACCCCGCGGTGCTTAAGATCCTGGAGCACCGAGAGCCAGAACTTCGCGGTCTCATGCTCTCCGAGCCACAATCCAAGCACTTCTTTGCGACCATCCTCGGCGATCCCGATACCAAGATAAATTGCCCGGTTGGCAACGCTACCAGCATCCCGGACCTTGACATGAATAGCGTCCAGGTAGACGATCGCGTATGTGCTCTCCAATGGTCGAGTTTGCCAACTCTTAAACTCATCCATCACCGCGTCGGTCACCGTCGAGATTAGATCCGGCGAGACCTCAATGCCGTACAGTTCTTCCACGGTATCACGAATGTTACGCACACTCATCCCCTTGGCGAACAGCGACAGAACCTTGTTATTGAACCCAGGCAGCCGGCGCACATACTTCGGCACTAACTTGGGTTTGAATGTACCTTGTCGGTCACGTGGGGTATCCAATGGCATCGGACCAGTCGACGTCAAGACCGTCTTGTGATTGTGGCCGTTACGGCTGTTGGGGTCATCGCTGGAGGACAGATGATAATCCATCTCGGCATCAAGGATCCGCTCGGTCAGACGCCGGCGCAAATCCATCAAGAGATCCTCACTCTCAAGCACCTCCTGCGGATCATCCCCCTGCAACAGGGCGTCAAGAATCTCATCAGTGATACGTGAATGGTTGTCTTTAGATTGGTTTCGTTGGTTTGATGTCATGTCAGTACTCCTTACTGAAAGATCTATATCCTTGCCTTAGGAAAAGGATGATTGATTAGTTGGTTGGTTGTAATAACCTTACACAGAATTTCTAACACACCCTCGCGTAGCGCTGGCCTCGAGAACATGGAGATTGGAACGCTGCACCACCTTGCACGGCTTGTGATTCAGATGGCCGAGGGCGAGCGGCCGAGGCTATCGCCGCTCGCCGAGGACGACACCGCACGTCTGGAGAAAATCGAGGAATGGCTCACACAAGCAGTGCGAGATGATCCCAGCCTATTGCTTGATCTGATGACGCGCCGGTTTGCCTTCGAGCTATGTCGTTCTCCGAGTCAAGATACGCAAGTAGCGGTGAGGGTTCCACCTGACGGGGTTCGCGTCAAGTCCATGTTTGGCTTGAACATTTCGCCAACGATATCAACGGCGGATTGCCGCCGCAATGGGACGAAGATGAACCTAGCGCCACTGAGAAATACCGGCGCGAAAGACACTGGAAGGAAAAACTCCACACATCGCTCAGAACACGCTTCGCTCTGACCGAATATGCAGATATTCAGCGTTGCTTACAACTCGGCGCATCGTTTCCGCATCTGCTGTTGCAGCGAATCGCAGAACAGGGCAGGCAACGCTACCAAGCACCATCACAGTGGGATGTCAGATTAGCGATTGAGTTGCTCAAGGCCGAACAGGCCGACCAGCGTCATTGGCAGATCGCCGTCGAGATCGATGCTTGGATACGCGCCAGCCGGCAACAGGTGAAGAGCGACTTCGCGCTCCACGCCAACTTCTTCAAAAAGGATACCGTAGAAGAAACAGCAGCGCTGTTTAGGTTGGCTCGTCCCGTGATGGAACGCTACGTTCAACACCTTGAAAGCACCCATACGGTCGACCATGAAGGGACAATACTCAAGGCTTGGCAGTATCTCCGTGACAACACCGTAAGGCCACAATGGAAGGTTGTTCTGATCGACGAGTACCAGGACGTGAACCCGGCCCAGGCCGCGTTCGTTCACGCACTGCTAAAACCCGTAACGCATAAACTACCTAGCTCTGGAGCGCGACTCACCGCAGTCGGGGACGACTGGCAGGCGATATTCGGTTTCCAGGGAGGCGATGTGGATTTGATTCGCTGTTTTAATGATCCCGCCGAAACGCACCAAGGCTTCAGCGAGCGTATTGAACTAAAACAGTCCCATCGCTTCGGACAGGCCATCGCCGATTCCACACGACAGTTCGTCATTCAGGGCAAAGGCGCTATAGCCCGCACGGTCATCGGTCGGCCTGAACTCGATCCGGATGCGCGTTGGCCCGCTAGTATCATTCTTGCATCTACCAGACTGACGCGCGAAGGCGAACGCAGATTGGGAAAACGCCATGCGGGACTCACAGCAGGTGTGCTTGCCGTGCTTATTCGAATAGGAGAACAATGCGAGGATGCTGATGTGCTTATCGTCGCCCGCCGAAATGCGGATCTGCAGAAACCGGAAATGCTAGACAATGAGGGACCCGGCATCGACCGAAGAACCATAGGGCAGTCAGCGGCTCGGCTCGGCGTTAGCGTGACATATTCGACTGTCCACAAGGCAAAGGGCACAGAGGCCGACTACGTAATCCTGCTCGATACCGGCCCGCCGCACGCGGGTAGACTCGCCGCGAACCGCGTGCTAGATCGTGCGCTGCGGGTGTTTCGTGGACACGACACGGCGGACGAAGAGGAGCGCCGCATCTGGTACGTGGCGCTCACCCGCGCAAAGCGTAAGGTCTACATCATCGTCGACGGCGACAGACATAGCCTCTTAGCGGACGAACTCTACTATAACAAGAATGGACACTACGATGTCGGAGAGGACGAGCTTGCCGAATTCCTCGAACCGATGCGTCCGATGGTTCCGTGCCCAGTATGCATCAAAAAGGAGTCTACGACCGCCGTGCTGGCCATGCGCGCCGGGCACAGTGGTTACTTCGTCGGCTGTACGAGTTACGACTCTGGGTCCACACACCACTGCGGTCACACCGAGCGGGCGTGTGGACACTGCGGGCAAGGATTGATGATTAGGATCGGCAACGGACTGGCGCAATGCCAAGCTCCGAATTGCAAACAGACCGTGCCCCTGTGTCGAGGCACGACGCCGCGACCGATGGTTGTGCGGACGAATCGTAGGACGGACATCCCGTTCTGGGGATGTCAACGCTATGGAACCAAACGAAGTTGCAAATGGACGGTACGGAAGAAATCAACGTCGAACGGGACTTGAACTAATTTTGAAGAGTAGCTGTGAACGAGCGGAGGGATACCCCATACCTAGTGCCTGCGTAAAAACTCACTTAGGTTGCAATTTTCCTCGAATTTACTGGCGTTGCTGAGGGAATAAGCTACCACATAAAACCTGAAGATTAGGCATATTCCGCGCTTTCAAGTGTTTTTCGATGAATTTTTCCTGATTTTCGCTGTTTAACTACCTGTCAGGAGTGCAATCATGCGACGCTCTGAAGAAAGGGAATTGGTCTTCATCCTTCCTGTCGACAAAACTAAGATTAGTTTGAAGAGCCGGGACGACAATCCGGCGATTTTGGTTGGACTACAGCACCTGTACCTGAACACCGAGATTCGAGCGCAGATTTTGACGTTGATACAAGGGTATGTTGCCAAAGATTGTGATCATGACACTGGACGACCGGGGATGAACTGGTGGCGGCTACTGGTATTGGCGACGTTGAATCAGGGCTTGGACTGTTACTATGCTCGTCTAGAAGAATTAGCCAATGAACACAAGATGTTGTAGCAGATGTTGTAGCATGAGAGTCAAGACCATCATCGCTATACCGAACGAACCGTGCGTCCTTTTTCTACCTCACCGAGCACTGTGGCTCGAAGTTCATCACTGTATTGTTTTCTTTTCATGTTGACATTATCCTTGTTTCAGAATTGTGTCCACAAAAATGATCAAAGGCCAAATCGAACTTAGGCAACTCCTTAGACAAATTTTCGATCAAGTCCGACGAGGTGAACGCAATATTGCTGGGAGGAGTGCTCAGAAAAAACTTGAGAAAACATATCGTCGTGAGCTGTGGGAGACTGCCGACGGAAAACAGCTAGAGGCCAAGTTTCCAGATCTGCCTGGCCAAGTTAGAGTAATGATCCCGAAGATACAGTCAATTGCCAAATCCAATCGCGAATTCACATTGCTCCTCGAACTCGCAAAATCAGCTCGAACTCGAAATTTGATTGGTTCGGTGTTGACCAGAGAGGTTGACATCGAAGACAGAGTTTATTCCCTCTATAGAAGAGAGAAACAGCCCGCATTAAAGAAACGATTGGAACAAACACTGCGACGATTTGAAAGGGCTGTTGATATTGATAACCAGATTAGCAACAAGGTCCCTAAGGGTATACGACAAATCTTGTTGAATATTCGCTACGTAGGGATGGCGCTATCAACTATATTCGTAGCGAATGCCCGCAGTTCAAGTGCGGCCGCCTCACGAACGCGATCGAAATAGCCGTATAATTGCGCGGTCTCAATGCTACATAGTAGCTCCAAGATCGCGTTCGCCCCTTGTACCGTCCACCACATGCCGCTTCGATTCATCCGAGCGCCAACAATGTTCTTGCATGTGCTCTCCACCCGCGACGAGGCACATGGCAGTCCTTCACGACTGCATCTGCTTGATGATACACAGCCACACACAGCCACAACTTGCTTTCGGAGGTCTTGATCTCAGTCAGATCCGTGACCCAGACCTCTTTCGGATGCTGTGTGTGAAACTTTCTTCTTACCAAATCCGGTGTGTCGTCATCCACCGGCGACAGATTCGAGTGCCGCTGACGGACGGGATTGCCACAGATGCCATCGTCGCGCATGAGCCGACGCACTCGCCGTTCACCCACCTCAATGCCACTCTGGACTGGACCCGCAGGACCTGGTACATACGGCGAAATCCCAGGATCCCGCGCTGTTCCGCCTGGATCGCTCTGATGCCAGCCAGCAGCCATGTGTCAACGCGGGCGCGTTTCGTTTGCCGATATTTGGCAAGCTAGGCATAGAATCTGCTTCGCGACAGCTACAACGCGCCACACATCAGCGCGATCGGGTACTGGTGACGATACATGTCAATCATTCCATACCGTTGCGTTGCAGGGATGCGAAATAGCTTGAAGTTTTCTTTATAAATTCATTCTCCTCCTTCAAGCGTTGAATCTCGCGTTCCATCTCCACCGGATTTCGTGCGCTCTTAGCCTCGGGCCGGCTCTACTTGATCCGGCGCGACAAGGTTGAAGAACTAATCTTGAACTCGGCGCAAACCTGAGCTATGATCAGTCCGGAAAGGATGTGCAACTCGACTAAGTGCCGCTTGAATTCAGCCGTGAAGTGACGGCGCGTCCGTTCTGGTTTCATGGTTTCAGTCATCTGCATTTTCTCCTCTTAATTTTGCTTAATGACTGTCCACTCCAGCGTACGCGGACCCGAACAAGATTCTGCTTGCTTACTCGCCCATTGAAAATCAGATAGTTCCAAATATTCAGTCATACAGGTAGTGATCCAATGTAGTTGGGATACATACTAGCAGCCACATCCCAAAGAAAACCCACCGAGTAATGTGGGTTTCCTACATAAATGTGTACCCAACCCTTAACACATTCAAAGTATATATGACCCGCAGAATTCTGTGTGATGGTGTCATAGCCCCCATAGTAATCCAGATTACTTGAGGGTGCTTCTCCTATCACAACCATCAATGGGTCGATCTGTTCTAGGATAGTAGAAGGGATTTTTCCACTCTCCCGGCCGTGATGTGGCGCAAACAAGATATCTGTAGCCGGCCATTTGATTTCATACTTGATCTCTTCCATAAAGTCAGTTTCAAGGTCACCAAACCAAGCCATCTTCACACCATTTTCCAGAGAATAGGTAATAACGGGAGAGATGTTGTTTGGACTTTTACCCTTAGTCGCGGCATCCAATGCTTTTATAAAGCTACCGTTAGAGCGTACTGGCCAACATATGTTGATGCCAGAACCTCCCCGTTCTGCAGTTGTCTGATTCATCCAATCTTTTTTACATGCTTTTTCTATGTAGAACGCTTTGTCTCCATCTCGCAGAGTTCTATAGCGTAAGAAGTCTTCTGTCTCTTCTTCTTTGGTTGCTTCATTCTTTACGACATAGAAGTTCAGTATGTTGATGTGGTCGTCCAGCCTGGTGAGTCCGCATATATGGTCTTGGTCTGGGTGCGTCGAAATGAATCTGACAATGTTCTTTCCATCACGTTGACGGTCAATTTCCGATAACAACCATTCTTCTATTTCCACTGGGATGTTGCAATCGATGATCGTACAGTTGTCCGAGTCGTGTCGAATTGAAAACATGTCGCCGTTACCCACGGAATAAGAATGAACAATGCTCATTAAAAACCTCGTCTTGCTTTTAGTTTTTGCCACATGAAGGAGTCAGTTCCTGTTTTCGCCTAGCATGTCGCACGCTGCTAGAAGCTCACTTGCGTAGCTTTCAGCTGCCGAGCGTACCCAGCCGGAAGTGATGTAGAGAGAAAACACGAAGGAATGTAAAACGACGATCAGTAGACTAACCCACCACTCAGGTTCAAGGTTTTGAAACGTATTTTCTAAATTGCCTGTGCAACCAGCTATTCCCATACCTCCCACAAATGTAATTGCGATCGCGTCCAGTGTTAGCGTTAGCCACTTCATTCCATAAAGGTTTCGACGAAAACCGTATCCAACATTCTCAACGAAAAGCAAGTTAAACTTGGTGTGGTCCTTGGTTTGAGATAACAGCCATCGATTTGCACTTTCCAATACGTCGTCTCCATGTTTTGGATCGCTCAATTCCTCTTCCGAGGACGCAAACTCTAGGTCAGGCACGGTTTCTTGGAGAAACTTACGGTATCTTGCTTTTGTTGTACCGTCCAATCTATCGTCTCGGAGCCGCAGCATAGCAACCGAAGGTTTGCCGCCCCATGCTCTATACAGTCGATCCTCACTTGATTTGCCCAGGTCGCGAACGATTTGGATTAGCAATAGTGTCCCTCCACAATAGACGACCATCGTGGAAACCAAACCCCAGACTACCCCAAATTGAGGAATTAGAAGTACAACAGATGTGATCAACGGGATGCTACACAGCAGTCCTGGCTTGAGTCGCGCCGTACGATCGTAAGGGTCCAGTATAGGTTTTAGCATTTTAATCATCCATTTCTATCATCTAACGAGACTGTTGAAAAAGGTGGATTCTCACGAAAAATTCAAAATTGAGGGCATTATAAGTATTTGATATAAGCTCATTTGATTTACGTGTTTTTGTTGTTTCATAGACGGTACCAGTTTCGAGGTGTTTGCGATTCGATTTGTCAAGCCAAGTTAGGTAATGTGAAAGATAAGCAGTCGACACGCCTCGAGCTCGTCCATTCACCCAATTTTTCATGGTCTGATGCAGACTGTTGACACGAGCCAAACTCAGTTGCTGAACTTCGTGGGTGTGTTCATCCACGTATGGAATCGACTTTTCTTCATTCCTCACTTTGATGTGATGCATGTTGTTGTAGATCGCAGGCTGTCGATAGATAGGTTGGACTTCCATCCGAGCACAGCACAGATGCTTCCACAATATGTTTCTTAAGAAATGTTCTATTTGCATCCGAGTCGCCAATACCCGGTAGTAATGCTGCCGTTGACGATCAAACACAGTGATCACTAAGTTGTGGTCATTGGATAATTCACGCTTTTTACTCTTACCCCGTCGGCGTGGTTTTCGAGCCACACGCGTATTGCTTCGCCTCCAGCGTCTTGCGCCTTTGAAACTGTCTCGGAAGTAGGTCTCCTCCACTTCCATGACACCTCTGAGGACCGTGAATTCACTCTAGTCACGAACGACACATCGATAGTGTCGTTGGTCTTGTGCACCTTGTCCGAACATGGTCGAATGGGTACTACCTCCACGCGGACAGGTCCGATCACTTCTAGATTCTTGGTTCCGAATCTCATTCCCCCTTCATCAACTCATTGCCATCTAGGATCACATATAGCTCGCTGTAGTTCGTGCAGATCGGATGCAATGAAATCCAAGGATTTGATCTTTCTGACCGGTGATTTGACAAACTTTTTCATGGGCTTTTCTAATCGATTGAATCAACCTAATTTTCAAACTAAAAAACACGTTTATGCCAATGAGCTTTTTTGCGACCACCACTCAAGAGACAGATCCCACAATTTAGAATTTTCTTATTGTTATGGATGATCAATCAATTGGGTCGACTTTTCTCAATCATCTGAATCGACTTTCTCAAAGGTACCTTCCAGTTTGTAACCTCGAGTTTTCCAAAGTTCTTGAATTTGCTTTAACTGTAGTTCAGGGTCGAAATTGATCTTAGTTGCTTCTTCTAAAGCTACTTCAACGATAAAATTCGACAGGGTTTTCCTCTGTTTCGCAGCCGCTTTTTGCATTTCACTCTTCACGGTTGCCGATACGCGTAAATTGATCTGTTCCCTTCGGATCTCAGGTGTCAGACTGTACGATAGCGCATATGACTCTTTAGGTTCACTGAGGAGCATCAGATACCTTCTCCAAGATCGTCTAGGCGCACTCCGAAATTCCTCTCGAACACCATCTATCTTTTTCAGTAGCTCTCTAGCTTCATTCTGGTATGTCTCTTCAACTTCCGTCAATGCGGTAAACAGAGGAGATTTTCTAACATCCTGTAATCGAACAGCAGTATTGTCCAGTGCCGTCAATAGTTGCTGCGCCTGACTCCTTGAGGTTTCTCCCATTTCTGTAATCAATTTATCAGCCTGAGATCGAGATTTCTCTAATAACAATTTAGCCAGAGAATTTGGGAGTTCAATCTTTGTTCTTAGCTCCTCATACGAATCGTTGTTAATCGCTCGCAACATTTCAGATGTATGTCCTAACATACGCTCAAACCGTTTTCGACGTTCATCTTCAATTGATTGAAGGGAATTTGCTATCTGCTCACCCAGCGAAGCACTGTTTAAAGTCTCCGCAAGAGTGGTTAACGATTTACCTAACTGCTCGAATTTTGAGCTTGCCATATCCGCCTCAATAGTAGGTCTGACAATCCTAGAGGGCACTTTTGACATGTTTGGGATTCCATTATGTAATGACGAATCGATTGTACAAAATGAAATTCTTTATGTCAATACGTTTTTATGTATTTCTCGTTTTCTGATAAGCATCTTTGTCTTCAGTTGAATTTCTGCACTCGGTACTAAAACAATGAATATGTCTGAATGAAAAGAAGACAATACAGTGATGACCTTCGAGCCACAGTGCTCGGCGAGGTTGAAAAAGGACATACGGTTCGCATGCTCAGTGAACAATACGATGTTATTACGGCGACGATATATTTATGGCTGTGTAAGCAGGCGCCACAGCGTAGGTTGTCCTATCAGGAAATGGAGAAGACGGTGAATCAAGTCCTCAAGGAAAACAAGCTGTTGAAGGAAGAAGCTGCGAATTTGGAAAGGGATATCGCCCGGTTCATCCAAAATGGCCCGGGTACATCCTATGAGCGTACTGGTCAATAAATATGCATCAGGCGATCTTTCAATTCAAACTGATGTGTCGAGCGCTGGGATGGCGAAATGTAGTTATTGCCTGCGGTTCAAACATGTAGTTAGTGAAGTTGCAAATCTTGACGCAGTACTCACACCAGCACTCCATCTACTCCATGCGGTGAACTCATTTCACCGAGCGTTTGGCTCGCTAAGATCGCCTATGCTGCATTTTGCTAGAGTCGGATCTAATCACTCTAGTCGCGACACTGTATATCAGAAAGCCACTTACCCACAAGAACCTGAATGCCCAGGTTTGAAGAGTAGTTTACGGAAGTATGCACATGTTCAGCAATCACTGAGCGGGTACATTTACAATTTTGAGTAATCTTTGTGTAGAATAATTGCTATTCAAATAAGAAGACAATTTGTCCATTTTTACATGTTTGTATCCAAGTATGTAGCACTGTATCGTTTAAGGTATTCACCCATTAGCTCAAACCTATCGATCTCGAACTTAAGAGATTATCAAGCTTCTTTGGGTGACCTTGTGAGAACTCTACATTACTTGATCTGGAAACACTTTACAAAAAAATGGTTCTTCGCATATATTCAATTAAGCAACCTCCTCCAGAAGTTCAAGGAGCGTTCGAGCGAGTTTTTCTTGTGATTCTGCACATCTCCTCATTCTGTTGTTTGGTTGAAGCATTGCAAGACTCATTCAGTCAGAAAAATCCAGATTTGCATGTTTCGGAAGCAAGTCTTCGTATTACTCAAAAACCACCCAATCTAGACAAGAGGATGACTGTATCAAATCATCCTCAATGTATCGAACACCTCACATCTTTCGGAGCCACTATTTATGACTTTTAATTTACCAGCACGAGGTTTAGTCTTCTGGCCAGTCGGTAACGGCGATAGCACAACAATCGTCATCGAAGCTGAAACCAATCTTCACATTGACCTAAATCATCTCGAGAAGTCGGATGAGCACGAAAATCCTAGTTGGGCTGTCATCGATGAATTAGTCAATCGACTACCAGAGATCGACGGGCAACCATACTTATCTGCGTTCGCTCTGACGCATCCCGACCAAGACCATTGCAAGGGTTTTGGCGAGCTAATTAAACGTGTCAAAATAGGAGAACTTTGGTTTACCCCTCGGATATTTCGTGAATATAAAAAGGATTTGAGCGATGATGCCAAGACGTTTAAAGAAGAGGCAGAGCGCCGCGTCAAGGAAACAATTGAGGCGAGAGGGGATCCCGGAGCTGGGAATCGCGTTCGAGTGATCGGTTATTCAGATCTTCTAGAGAAAGAGGCTTTCAAGGATTTTCCCGAAGATTGCCTTTCTGTTCCAGGTACTAAGATTGAGGTCATTGATGATAAAGATGTTTCGGGTAATTTTTGCGCCTTTGTCCATGCACCGTTTAAAGACGATGATGTGGGTGATCGTAACGATACAAGTCTTGGGTTACAAATCTCACTTTACGAAGGTAAACAGTGTCTTCAGGCGTTGCTTCTTGGTGATCTCTCATATCCAATAATTAAACGCATCTTCGATTTTAGCGACGAGGGAGATCTTGCTTGGAATGTGCTACTTGCACCTCATCACTGCTCCAAGTCAGCAATGTATTGGAAAGACGATAACGATGCGACAGAGGAACTCAAGAGTCAAATTGTTGAACAAATGGAAAAAGCTTCTCTAATTCCTAACCGCGTCGTGTCCAGCTCCAATCCGGTACCATCTTCCAACCAATCAGGAGACAATCCACCGCACGCAAAGGCAAAGATCCAGTACGAAACAATTACTGATTCATTTCTATGCACAATGGAACAGGTCGAACCGATTGTTGCTGAGATCAAAGAAGAGAAGATCGTATTCACGGGGGCTACTGCCGTCGCTCTATCAGCATCCCAAGCTGCGGACAAAGCGCACGGATCTAATACAACACCCAAAGATGCTCACACCTACGGACAGACTAGATGACTGATTCGTTCCGCCTCGCCCGAGAGCAACTTAGGGATATCTCGAACGCATCAGACGGAACGGTTTTATTAAGCGACGAAGTAGATCAATCAGCTGACACCTCTGTCATTAAACTCAGCATGCGCTTTGACGGCCTCGAGCGTACCGAGACAGGTCTTCGCGTACGAGCAAGAGAGCAATTTCTGATATGTGTACCGCGAACCTTTCCGTTTGATCATCCTATCGTCTGCACTCCTCACTGCCGCTTTGCAGACGTTAATCATGTTCAGTGGAAAAATCAACTGTGTTTGTATGCGAGCACTGCTGATTGGCAACCGGAAGCAGGAATGTATGGCTTCATTAAGAGGCTCGATAGTTGGATTCGCGATGCCGCTCTCGATAATCTCGACCCAGCAGATGCGCCACTGCATCCACCAGTAGCTTATCGATCAGCGGATCAACTAATCGTAGTGCGGGCTAACACACCTGTCGTGAATGACTCGACATGGGTTGGGATCGCCGAACTCCAGAATCAAGACCTGCGTAAGGAAATCGTCGCATGGCGGACCTTTGACCAACCATGTCCCCAGTTATTTGCATTGGCAATCCTCCTCCACCAGAAGTTTCCTTTTGAATATCCCTCGACTGTTAAAGCACTACTAAATGAACTTCAGTCTAATGGGATCGAATACGCACCCTTTATTATTCTACTGGCTGAGCTCGCGCAGGAAAGCGGTGCAGAAAGTCCACTCTTTGTCGTATTAGGGACACCTATGCGCCGAGTGAATCCTGGAGGCCCTACCCAGCAACACCTTGCCGTATGGCAAATTTCACATGAGCATGCTGATACGCTACGCGCTATGCTCGCTGCCCGGCGACACGGAAGTGACAAGCAAGCAAAAACCACCATAGACAATGTGATTGAATGGTCAGAGTCGGCCGAGGTGGGATGGTGTGATGTTCGTGAAATGCGCCCAGAGGTGACTAATCGTAGAGATCAATCATCTGCTATGACGTGGTTTCGAGGCAAGCGTGTTGCGATATGGGGATGCGGTGCAGTAGGAACGCACGTTGCCGAGTCCGTGGTTAGAGCCGGTGTGGCTTCGATTGAGCTAACTGACAATAAGTGGGTCACTCCTGGTGTTCTAGTGCGCCAGAATTTCGAGGACACGGATATTGGAAAACCGAAAGCTCATACTCTCGCTGGCAGGCTACGACGAGTGGCACCCGATGTCGAGACGAGTGTTTCAACTGAAAACCTTATTTCGAGGCTGACCGACAATAGTCTGTTCTCGAACGTCGACTTGATAATCGACTGTACCGCTTCAGCGCAAGTTCGTACAGCATGCGAGTACGCACTTAACGACATCCAGTCACCCCCTGCTATTGCCTCTATTGCGATAGATAGCAATGCCAAGTGTGGACTTGCAACCCTCTCTATGCCTCAGCACAGCGGTGGCTCTCTTGATTTGGTTCGCCGATTAAAGTTGGAGGCATGTCGAAAGCCGAATTTGGCGGCACTGCTCGAAGCATTCTGGTTGGATAAAGGTGAACGATTCTATCCAGAGCCAGGCTGTTCCGAACCGACGTTCATTGGTTCAGACGCCGATCTCGCAGGACTAACTGCACGCGCTATTAATGCTGTGGCTGACGCAGTATCGACACTGTGTGATTCACATACAAGTGCAGGATGGCTCTACGAAGAGTCTGGACCAACTCATGCTTTCAAGTGGACCTCAGACTATACGATAAAGGAGGCAGGACAAGACTTATCCATCAGAGTATCTTCGTTGGCTATGCGAGAGATGCTTGGTTGGGCCAGACGAACAGCAAGGATACACGGAGAAAAAGTTGAGACAGGCGGTTTAGTCTTTGGTGAACTAAATGAGGCGGCTCGCGTTCTTTGGGTAACAGAGGTGGAGGGACCGCCACCTGATAGCAACGGTGCCGAGGACCATTTCACTTGTGGAATCCAAGGTATGGAAGAATGTACCAATGAGAAACTTAAAAGGTTTCGAGGGTCCGTTGCGTGCATAGGAAGCTGGCATACTCATCCTACATCTTCGCCGCGTCCTAGCGTTGTTGATATCAATGCAGTGCGGCAGCTCGTTGATGACACCGAATCTCTGCGAAGGAACTGTCTTCTGTTAATCCTCAGCGGGAACCCAGATAACCCAGAACTCGGTGCATATGCTTTCCGAAAAAAGACTTCTGACGGCGAAGTTACCTGCCTTGAACAAACAGCAGGATCAACGCTTCCAATAGATACTCAGCAAATCCACGCGCACAATATAGGTCTTGCCTTCTCTGGAGGAGGATCTAGAGCGATTGCTTTCCATTTAGGCTGTTTTCGAGCGCTTAAAGACTTGAGATTACTCGACCGCGTTCAAGTAATGTCAAGCGTATCAGGGGGATCTGTGATAGCAGCGATGTATGCCTATTCCAAAGGCTCATTTCAGGAATTTGAGGAAAGGGGGACTAAGCTGTTGCGTCGAGGTTTGCAGCTTGACATTTTTCTTCAGATACTGCGGCCAGGTGCATTATGGAAGGTATTGTGTTATACCGTTGCGTCTGGTGTAGTGTTCATTGGCAACATGTTGAAACGACTGTTTCACCAGATATTCCACTCAAGAATACCCTTTCAACCATTTCCACCACCAAAGCGACGTTACAGTCGATCGGAAGCTCTTCGGAGTGTACTCGCCAAGAAGTACATTGGTGAGCGATTCGTGCAAAATGTTGAGCGGAACTCTTTGCACACCGTAATTAATGCGACAGAACTTCGAACTGGTACGGCATTTCGCTTCGGAAGCCAAGAAAGTGGGTGCTGGCGGTTTGGAACAATCGAACAAGACGTGCTTGTCGCAGATGCAGTAGCGGCTTCAGCCGCATACCCGGTCTTCCTGCCTGCGCTTGATCGCACCTTTCCATTTAGGGAAAGAGATGGAACTGAAGTACTAAAGCGCGTGCTTCTTACAGACGGTGGGGTCTTCGAGAATCTTGGTGTTGGCCCCATGGAGCCTGATCGATCATCCTCAATCAGCACAAACGTTTTTAAACCCGATTACATAATTTCCTGCGACGCTGGTGCTGGGCAATTCGATGATTTCAAGAACCCGATGCATTGGCCGTGTCGAGTAAAGATGTCATTCGAAGCGATATTTCGTAAGGTACAAGATGCTACAAGGAAGCGGCTTCATCAATATGCTGAAGAAGGGAAAATCTCTGGTTTCGCCCTCAGCTATTTAGGACAGCAGGATCAAGCATTACCCTGGATGCCAGGCAATCTCCCTACCAGAGAGGAAGTCCGATCCTACCCAACCGATTTCAAGGCCATGTCACCGGAGGATATCGACCGCCTCGCACTTCGTGGGGAGCTTCTAACGAGATTTCTCATCGCTTACTACCTACCCGATCTTTGATTGAACCGATACCAAAACCTATTAGAACACTGAAGTGAGAATGAGTTATCAGGTAGCCTTGGGCACATTTTTGAATTTCAGACGGCCTTTTGTCCTCTGCAATATCCTATGGAGTGACGGGCTTTGACCTTAGGAAGTGCCATTGCTAGGATGTCGTAGATGTTATGTTATCGTTGAGCCCTGACTGTTCACTTCAATCGAAACTGATC
The DNA here is from genome assembly GCA_002238665.1 of Gammaproteobacteria bacterium bin55. GTDB lineage: Bacteria > Pseudomonadota > Gammaproteobacteria > Pseudomonadales > Azotimanducaceae > Bin55. The sequence goes on along the minus strand of MPMU01000037.1, from coordinate 2,820 downwards.
CTCAAAGGAACCCGTGAATCGAGTCCGGAAATTCAACCGAGGACCAGAATGTGTCCAATCTTCAGATGCCATATGGTAGTTTGCTACACCTGTAAAGTCAATCAATTCAAGGAAAATTGCAGTTTAATTGAGTTGTACACAGACACTAACTAAAATTTACCATCGACGCAAATTTGTTAACTCATTACTCTTGGGACCTAAAATGGCAACAACAATAAAAATAGACAACGCAGTTTTTAAAACTCTGCAAAGTCTGGCTGAACCTTTCGTCGATACACCTAATTCAGTTCTTCGTCGACTTCTCAATATAGATAAAGGTGAGAATCAAAGTAGAGGACAAATTGAGCAAACAGTAATCAAGGAGCTAAAGACTAAGCATCAAGACTCAAGCCTAGCTTCTTCCCGACCAAAGAGACGACGTGCATCTAACAAAAACATGCTCGCCGCTCATGAGTATGAGTCGTCGATCTTGAGTATCTTGGATGAGCACGAAGGTTCTCTACCTGCTCGAGACACTATTGCTGCGGTGGGAAAAAAACTAGCAGAGAAATTCACCACAAAAGACAGAGAGTATTTAGCGTCTGGTACTCCCAGGTGGCACGCTAGAACGCAGACCGTACGTTCAGCCTTAATTAAAAGTGGTTTGCTAAAAACAAATTCACCTAAAGGTATTTGGGAAATTTCTGAAGAAGGAAGGAATCGAATCCGTAAGTCTTAGTGCCTATGCAACGGATTTAACGAAGATGGAGATAGTGGTAAAAACCCAGTAGGATTCTTTGTAGCTTGGCAAAAGCCACATTGTATACTGCCAAGTGTTTCAATGTTTTCTCACAAAAGTGAAACACCTGTTAAAAAGGAGGTTCACTTTTGTGAGACAAAAAAACTGATGCTCTTATATATATTGAGCGTGGATCCATTGCACCACCCTATCGATCGAGAGGGTGGTGCAAAAAATTGTTCTTTGTAGTTTACGCTACATCTCGTCTTTGGTGCTGTCCCTCGCGATAAACATCATCCGGAGCACGATAATCCAAACTCAGGTGCCAACGTTAGTGACTGTAGAAATGGATCCACTCGCCGGTCCGGACCGTGCTACTCTGAGATTCTCGAACGCATGTAGATACACTCATTCTTACCTCACCGTACACCATAAACGCTTGATCATGACACTAGTCATGTGCCCGATACGGCCAACAGGCTCGAATGTTGAAGTTCCAATGCCTGGCAAATTGTTGAAAACTATCGTTGAGCAATAACTTACCCTCTTTCTCACGATGATCGCCAATCACCACCGACTTCATCTGATCAAAGAGTATCTCAGTCGTGACCCCTCCAAAATAGTCAAACGCCTTCTCAAGCCCTCTCATCACCACCTCCATGGTCTGATTCTCATAGAACTCGAACCACTGTAGACATGAATAACCCAAGACCACCACCAGTGCGTGTCGTTTCCCCCATGGCGTATTAAACGTGCCAAAATCCAACTGTGCCTGATGACCTGCTGCAGTCTCGAACCGGACCACCGGTTCAAGCTCCTCCGACGGTTTGAGAAGCGTCTGAACAAAGGCCGCTAATTGGCTATAGCAACCATCGTAACCGTCCGCTTTCACTTCTTCATATAAGCGTTGCGCCGATAAATCCGGATGGGTTTCGAGACGTGCGCGAATCTCCGCCTTGTACGGGTCCAACTTCTGCCTACGCGGTTTTCCTGTCTTCGTCTCTGTACCTTCCTTGAGCCAGCGGGTCACCGTCCTGCGATTCACTTTCAGACGGTGAGCCACCGCAGTCTTTGAATACCCTAATTCCAACATGGCTTTCATCTCCATGTGATACCTCCGGTCATATATCGTCTTCTGACCCTGTTGTGATCAATGATCGCGTCAGAACGGCTAGGTGTAGAGTATTACTAAGCAAGTTTGAAACCCCTTCAATAGTCTCTAGTAGTGTCCTTTCGGTGCATCAGACAAGGCCTACGACCAGCCACGAAGTGAGACTGAAACATGCACCGTGAAGAAGAACAATGATGCGGTAGCCAACCCACGTATAGCAGAGCAGATCATGGTCCAGTTCAATGCCATGCTTTTCGTCTCGCGCATGGAAAAAGAAAATGAACTGAAAACACTTGATCCATCTGGATGAAGGATAAAATCTTGAACAATAGAGGTCAAAACATCGCGGACACTTAAAGTTCGAACCGACAGATTGACCAAACCAGGACTTGAGTGCCAATACCTGATCACTGATTGGTTCTCATTTTGGCGGAATCGCAGTAAATTTGAAGCGTCATCAAGAGCGCAGATAAAACAGAAAGGATGTGAACGAGGAGAAAGAAGATTCGCACGGAATTGAAGGGACCCTTTTTGTTCTCGGCCCTTATCATCATTGGTTGTTTGTTGGCAGGGGTATGGATGAGCGTAACTGAACGCGACATACCGCCTCTCGCTCCAGCGATCGCGTTTGCGTGTGCCCTCTCGGTATTACTCTACGTTATTATCGGTGGTGTAGGAGTAGCAGGATTCAGCTTTGGACCCGTCAAAATGAGCGGTAGTGCTGCAGTGTTGATCGGCAGTGTTTGGATATTCAACTATCTGCTCGAGCCACAAATGAATGAAATCAGACAGGAACGGGTGGATGTTGTAGTCAACAAGGCCAAGGAAGCATTCAGTTTTGACTACGAGCGCCACGTTACGCCACCCAAAGATTGGTACGCGATCTCCCGCATAACGGGAGAACCCGTCGAGATACAAATACTGGACCCTACAGGTATTAGACGACCCAAAGTGATTGATCCACCTAGGGAACCGGGATGGAACTTGGAGA
>MPMU01000179.1 GCA_002238665.1 Gammaproteobacteria bacterium bin55 | reverse complement strand
GGACCGATTTGTCTCACCATCCTACGAAGATCAGCGGCTTGAACCGATTCTGAGAAGCGTGAATCGTAGAGAAATAACACTAGATTTCGCGCAAAGGATGGGTCTTTATCCCGACGATTGGATGGCATTCATGACAAACAAGGGAAAGTTACATTACCTTCCAGTATTGATGTCCTTGAGTCTTCAAGATTATCACGACAGAGAATTTAGGTACGCCGTGTTGGATGATTCAATTTTGTTGCAGATTTTACGGTGGTATTTTTATACGCCGCCTCACGATTGGAAGGGGATGGTTCAACGTGACAGGCAACATTCATCACGTGGACTAGATGGACTATCTTCCAGTCTGGAGATGCGATTTGACTCGAACTGGTACTTTCATAGTCAAGGAGGAGGTAAATTACTCCAATCGTTAGAAACTCAAGAAAGACAAGCACTCAGACTTTACGTTGAGAATCTTCCATACCTTGGTGATGCGTACCCACTATATGTTTACGGAGTCTATGAAATTTTGGATGGTCGTGTTGAAATTGGTGACTTTTATTCGTGGCTGCCCAATCACGAAAAGGTAGCTCTGGTTGATTTCATTGATTTCGTAACCACTGACTGCTTGGACGCGCTATCGGAGGATGTCGTAGAAACGCTAAATTCGGTGCGCAATTCGATTCAATTCATCTAATTTGGTCTATACGGTCGCACAATCTGTTCGAAAGGAGGACATTTTCTGCATCACACCACTAAACATTTTCCACGAGCGATCGAGAATACGACATTGAACGAAACATACTCCGTCAAGCAATCTTGAGAATTGTGCGTTCAGATATTCTGCCCTTCGAAATACCTCTTTAAGCCCAGTATTTTGAGCACGTCACTCAACTGCTACCTGTTTTGAATGACTTACCTGAGGGAAATCAAACAGTCTTGAGGGAAATAGAACGCGGGTTAGCGAAATGTGATGACAAGACTATAGAACAGGTTGCTATTGAATAAAAGCTTAATTGACAACTGCATCGAAACTTTTTTCTCGGCTTTCGAGAGGCGATCGATCCCGAGAGACCGATTTATCTCACCATCCTACGAGGATCAGAGGCTTGAACCTATTCTGAGAAGCGTAAATCGTAGAGAAATAACATTAGATCTCGTGCAAAAGATGGGTCT
>MPMU01000036.1 GCA_002238665.1 Gammaproteobacteria bacterium bin55 | reverse complement strand
GAGTACATGGAATCTCTCGGCCAGACCTCAATCATTGTTTCACGCAAGCCTAGTAGCAAAGTCGTTTGACACGTCTCGGTCACTCAATAGTTTAAATGCTCTCGGTGTACGGGAAAGGGATGTAGCTATTGTAGCCATCCAGATGGTTTCCGGCGTATTGCAACTCCCGCGTCAAGCTCCAAGAGAGCTTCCGTTGGTGCAGTTAGATAAAGTCGCTGAAAGAGGCATTGAACACAAACTCATAAATGACCGCAAAATAGGTTCCTTTAACACTCGGTCCATGAAACAAGAGGAAGTGCCGAGTTTTCCTACTTTGTGGAAAGGTGACGCGGAGCGTGAAACACGCCTAATGGTGGAGGCTGATTCCGTTGCTGAAGTTCGTGAAGGTTGCGAAGAGAAGGCTAGAAGCATTTGGAACCGCATAGCATCCCGCCTGCACGTCAATTACGAATTCGGATTTGGTTCGCAATCACTCGCTATGTGCCTTACGCCAGAACCCTCCATCGGTGGTAGGGCTTGGCCCAATGTTATTCCAAACGATGAATCGCACGAAATACCGCTACTCTTGTGGGCTAACACCACATTGGGACTGATTTGCTTTTGGTGGCACGGAACGCGACAACAGCCTGGTCGGTCAATCGTTACTGTTTCCAATCATCCCAACCTTATGGTCTTGGATACTCGCACACTCACTGTCGATCAGCTTGAAAAGTGTGATTTGGTTTTTGAGGAGATCAAAGATCGGGAGTTTTTGCCAGCCAACGAGGCATACCGAGACGAGACGCGAAAGCTACTAGACCGTTACATGTTGTTAAGTGTATTGGGACTAGGTGAAGAGATTCTTTCATCCCTTGATACTCTACGTAAGCAATGGTGCGCTGAGCCATCGGTGCATGATGCTAAGAGCATGCAATAGAAGCGATGTATTTCCTGCAGTCGGATTAACTAACACAGAAAGACGTTCAAGAGACCAGCCGCTAGGTAAAGAAAATACGTACTCTCTTATATATCCACCTCATGTTTTGAGCATTCGTCCAGTGGGTGCCGATATGACATCCTATCTAGGTTTTTTATGACGACCTTACTATTTGATTTAAAGTATCTTTTGTTTGAAAATAGAGTCGCGAATTACTTCAAAAGCGTGTTTTCAACAGACTTGAGAAGTCTATTTTGAGAGAGAAGAACAGCAAAAAATGGCACACAAATAGGTGATCTAAGGCCACTTTTGGCATCAAAATGAGTCATTTTCCGCCGAAATCCGGCCCAAGTTGCTTGAACCAAATCGAGTCAACTGTGAATCGGTTTCTTTACCCAAAAAATATCACCGATATTGGCAGTCAATACAACAGTGTCTAAGGATCTAGATTTTGTAAAATAGATTTTCTACGTTGCCAATACGCAATGCGTCTGAAGTGCGTTTTGCCCTAGACATTCTAATAGGCAACCCAAATTAGTAGTCAATCCAAGAACTTACGAATCTCATACTTTAGAGTCAATCATGTTTGCAGTTATTGAAAGTGGCGGTAAGCAACACCGCGTGACCGAGGGGGATGTACTTCACCTAGAAAAGCTCGAAGCAAATGTAGGTGACGACATTGAATTTGATCGAGTATTGTTAGTTTCTACTGACGATGCGGTAGCAGTAGGAAATCCACTTGTAGAGGGAACTAAGGTCACCGGCAAAGTAATGTCGAACGTACTGCTAAAAAAGGTTCGAGGCGTTAAATTCAAGCGTAGGAAAAATTACCTTAGACGGTTTGGTCACCGCCAACATGCGACGGTGGTCAAGATTGAATCGATCATTCAGGAAGGTTAACGATGGCACATAAAAAAGCGGGTGGTAAAACCAGGAACGGTAGGGACTCTGAGTCCAAACGGCTTGGTATTAAAAAATACGCAGGTGAATCGGTGAATTGCGGCCATATTTTGGTTCGACAGCGTGGTACAAAATTCCACCCCGGACCGAATGTAGGCTGTGGCAGAGACTACACATTGTTTGCCAAGACATCAGGCAAAGTGGCATTCTCCAAGCATGGTGCAGCTCAAAAAACCTACGTAGAAGTAGTACCTCTCTAGCTCCTCTCGTTGGCTTTGCTAAGCCAGCACAAAATCGATGAAATTCGTTGACGAAGTCACCATACGCGTAACTGCGGGTAAAGGTGGCGATGGATGTCTGAGCTTTCATCGAGGACCAAATAATCCCAAAGGCGGTCCCGACGGTGGTAACGGTGGAATAGGTGGTAGCGTTGTTCTCGTTGGCCATGAATCTCTAAACACTCTAATCGATTTTCGGTTCAAGCCACTCCTTAGAGCGAAGAACGGGCAGCCGGGTGGGAGTCAGCAAAAGACTGGAGCTCAAGGTGTCGACCTTGAAGTTCCTATTCCGTGTGGCACAACCGTGATTGATGAAGACACGCTCCAAGTTCTGGGTGACATTACTAAAGAAGGGCAACGTATGACAGTTGCCAATGGTGGCAGTAAAGGAGTCGGTAACGCAGCGTTCAAGTCCAGCACTAATCGTTCACCTCGCAGGACCACACGAGGCAAAATCGGTGAAGAGCGAGCACTTAGGTTGCAACTTAAGGTACTTGCCGATATCGGTTTGCTCGGTCTACCTAATGCCGGTAAATCGACGCTAATTGCTCGGGTTTCACATTCAAAACCAAAAATCGCGGACTATCCGTTTACTACGCTGGTACCTAATCTTGGTGTTGTGCAAGTCGATGCAGAACGTAGTTTTGTAGTTGCTGACGTACCTGGACTCATTGCCGGAGCATCCCAAGGTCATGGCATCGGGACTCGATTTTTACGGCATCTGAGTCGAACTGTTTCACTGCTTCATCTAGTAGATCTAGCTCCGCTTGATGGGACCGATCCGATAGAAAATGTTAAGATCGTCGAAAACGAGCTAATGACCTTCAGCGACGCGTTTTCCGAGAAAGATATTTGGGTCGTGGGTACCAAGATTGATGTACTTGATGAAGAGCGGAAGTCCGAATTATCTGAACGACTTCGGCTTGAGTTTTCAGAACGTGTAGTGCACCTCATTTCAGCTGTGACTGGGGAGGGGATCGACGATCTTGTCCAGGGTTTATCCCTACATGTTGAGGCTCAGCGAGAATCACAAAAAGATACACAAACCACTTCAACATTCGAGAAGTTCTCCGCGGACATTCTGCGCCATGAGCTGGACCTGAAAAGGTCTTCTGGAGATAAAGCTCTTGGTCTCGACGAAGATGAGGTAGAGGTCGTCTACACCAATGAGTAGTCCTCGGAGAATTCTCGAGGACGCACAGCTAGTTGTCGTGAAAATCGGCAGCACGTTGCTCACCGGTAGAAAAGGTCTGAACCATGCTAGCCTAAAACGTCTCTGTAGACAGATAGCGTCCATTCATGCATTAGGTAAGTCGGTACTGGTGGTTTCGAGCGGTGCTATCGCAGAAGGCAGTTTTCGTCTTGGCTTCAAGAAGCGGCCCAAGACGATCCACGATCTACAAGCTTCAGCCGCCGTTGGCCAAATCGGACTCACGGCAGAATATCAAAGACTGTTGCATATGGAGAAGATCCAGACCGCTTTGATTTTGTTAACTCATGAAGATTTAAAAGACCGATTACGTTACCTCAACGCACGGCAAACCATTCAGTCTCTATTGGCTCGTAACGTAGTGCCAGTCGTCAATGAGAACGATACGATTTCGACGGAAGAAATTCAGTTTGGGGATAACGACACGCTCGCAGCACGGGTTGCAAGTCTTGTTCAGGCAGATGTGCTGGTCTTGCTGACCAATCAGCCAGGTTTTTTAGAAGCCGACCCAAGTATTGATCCTAGCGCGAAACTTGTGAGTGAAGCGTTTGCTTTGGATGATTCTCTAGAAAGGATGGCTGGTGGGAGTTCAGGTGAACTAGGACGAGGGGGCATGATCACGAAGCTCAAGGCCGCTCGATTTGCTGCACATTCGGGTTGTCACACAGTCATCGCTGATGGTAGACATCCTCGAACGCTAGTAGACATACTTAAGGGGCAGGATGTAGGCACCCTACTAAAAGCAAATATTCGACCTTTGGTTGCACGCAAGCAGTGGATTGCGGGCCAACTGAATGTCGCAGGTAGCTTGGTCGTCGATCAAGGCGCTGAAGCTGCACTAAAAAACAACGGTGTGAGTCTGCTCGCAGTTGGCATTTCCGGCGTCGATGGAGAGTTCAGTCGCGGATCGCTAGTGAGCATCGTTTCCACGGAAGGCCAAAGAGTGGCGCAGGGATTCACAAATTACGACTCTGCAGAGATTCGTCAGATCCAAGGACAATCCTCAGACGAAATCGCAGGGAAGCTAGGTTACATTAACGAGCCAGAAATCATCCATCGAGACAATATGGCTCTAGTAGCACACTGATTGCTCGCAACCGCCAACTCTCAGTATGGGTATGGTGTGCGTCTAAGCTTGAGGTGCTATCGCCTTCACTGCCGCATTGAGTCTGGACTTATGCCGAGCAGCTTTATTACGATGGATTAATCCTTTGTGCGCTTTCTTGTCCAAGTACTTTGTAGCTAGTACGTACTTCTCCTGTGCCAACTCATGATTACCTTCTGCAATGGCTTTTTGCACATTCTTGATAAAGGTTCGCATGGTCGACCGCGCACTAGAATTTCTTTGGTTTCGTTTGATGTTTTGACGGGCGCGTTTTTTCGCAGAAAGAGAATGTGCCAAGTTTATTCCTGTAAGGTCGAGCGCTGATTTCGCAGTTAACGAGACCAGTTTGGGGAGCGAATTTTACAAATACGACCGGTCTCCTGTCAGACTTGGCTTCGCGTGAGTCCTAGCTTGTACCAAATTGATGTCCAACGATACCTCTACCTCCTCAGAGATTGATTCCCAGCAGATCGCCATAAGTGGTTCGGTGGTTGCTGGCTTGACAGCCGTTTCGCGCGTGAGTGGCCTTGTGCGAGACATTATGTTCTCGTTTTTCTTTGGGGCTGGACCATTCGCGGATGCCTTCTACGTCGCATTCCGAATTCCAAATCTGTTTCGCAGATTGGTGGCAGAAGGTGCATTTGCACAGGCTTTTGTGCCAGTGCTTACCGAGTACCAGACTCACAACACGCGTAAAGAGTTACATGACTTCGTCGGCTATGTGTCGGGGGCGTACCTTACCGCAATCTCCGCGTTATGCGTACTCGGTGTACTTGCCGCGCCATACCTAATCACGTTATTCACTTTTGGTGGGTGGTCGGGGGACCTACGACATCAAGCCGGTACAGAGATGCTGAGGATCATGTTTCCTTACCTTGGATTGATCTCTCTGACTGCTTTCGCAGGTGCGATCTTAAATAGCTATCAACGATTCGCAATCCCGGCGGCCACGCCGATTCTTCTGAACGTTTCGTTAATTATCGCGGTGGTTTTGGGTTCGTCTTACTCGTTCAATATTGGTATCGCGCTTGCGTTGGGAGTTGTCGTCGCTGGTGCGTTGCAACTCTTGGCGCATGTACCGACCCTGGTCAATCTCAAGATGCTTGTTTTGCCAAAAATTTCACTTAAGCATTCAGGTGTTACTGAGGTTTTCAGAAGGTTGGGACCGGGTGTCTATGCTGCTTCCGCAGGACAGATCAACATTTTGGTTGGTACCATCGTTGCCTCACAATGCGTGGTTGGGAGTGTGTCCTGGCTCTACTATGCGGACCGCTTGATTGAGCTACCTGTGGGCATCGTTGCGATTGCACTACAAACTGTGCTATTGCCGAATCTCTCTCGACTAATCCAGAGAGATCAGTTAGCGGAATTTCGGCAGACTTTGGATTGGGGTTTTCGACTGGGGATTGTGCTGGGATTGCCCGCTTCTGTCGCGTTGTTCTTGATAGCAGAAGCTCTAATCGCCACTTTCTTTATGCACGGTGCTTTTGATGAGACAGATCTGGTAATGTGTCGCGTAGCGCTTCAAGTGTTTGCGATTGGCGTTATACCGATGGTGTTAACTCGCGTAGCTGCGCCTGGTTATTTTGCTCGAGGCGACACTAAGACTCCGTTTAAATACGCGACTGTTGGTGTCGCTGTAAATGTCGTGATCAGCATCGTATCCTATAGGTGGTTAGGATTGGCTGGTATCGCATATGCCACCTCTGTTGCAGCGATCATTCATTGTCTTTTGCTAGTTCGAGGACTTACATTGGATGGTATGTTTAAGCCTTCACGCGAGTTTTGGAAAGTTCTCGGCGCATCGGTTGTTGCGTGTGCTGCCATGTCCTTCTTCTTACTATTGATTGCTGGCGATACAGACTTTTGGACGGCAAAAGCTACTTTAGAGCGTATTCTTTGGCTCGCTTTCCTAGTGAGTGGCGGATTCGTACTGTACACAGTGGGTCTGTTGGTCTGCGGGATTCGACTGACACACTTATTGAATAGGAATTAGTTACTTGCTCGAACTGATAAGAGGTCTCCACAATATCAGACCGTCACATCGCGGTTGCGTGGTGACCATTGGTACCTTTGATGGCATACATCACGGGCATCAGATGCTCATTCATCACCTGTGCGCCAAGAGCATTGAATTGCAAGTACCTAGTCTGCTGGTGACGTTTGAGCCGACTCCGACTGAGTACTTTCGTGGTGAAGCAGTGCCTGCGAGATTGACACGGTTTCGTGAAAAATTCCGATTATTGGAAGAGACTGAACTGGATCGTGTCATGTGTATTCCGTTCAACGAACGAACCCGAAGCATTTCAGCTGACGAAGTGATCGAGCAATTTCTTGTCGAATTGCTGGATGTCCAGTATTTAGTCGTAGGAGATGATTTTCGCTTTGGCAAAAACGCTGAAGGGGATTACGCAATGTTGAAGACCGCGGGTGACAAATATCACTTTGGCGTGAGTCACATGGGGACATTGCAGTTCGAATATGAGAGAATCTCAAGCACACGTATCCGACAGGCACTCCACGAAGGTGACTTCACGTTGGCGGAAAAGCTACTTGGCAGACCTTATTTCATGATGGGTCCGGTGGTAGAAGGGCAACACCTTGGCACAAAACTTGGCACGCCGACGGCGAACATCCGACTGCAAAGGTACAAATCAGCATTGGAAGGTGTTTTTGCGGTGGTAGTCGAAGGGGAAGGGTTCGACAAGCCTTACGAAGGTTCAGCGTACGTCGGGACAAGACCCACCATTGATGGCGTCGAACCACTCCTGGAAGTTCATTTATTTGATTTTTCAGACGACATCTATGGAAAGCGACTGAAAGTGAGTTTTTTGGAGCAGTTTCGTGGAGACGTCAAGTTTGAGTCAATGGATGAACTGAGACATCAGATTCAACTGGATTTAGAAAACACCCGTAGCTGGTTTACCGAGAACAGGCACTTACATAAATTGCTTCGGAAGGTCAATTGAATTGATCTGGTACCTACTAAGCCTGGTTATTGTGGTTATCGATCAAGGCACGAAATACTTTTTTAGTACGCAAACGTTCAACGATCCTTATCAGGTATTACCTTTTCTGTCTTTTTCGCATCTCTGTAATTCTGGTGCCGCATTTGGCTTCTTTGCCGGGATGCGTTGGCCCTTGGTCGCCGTGGGTGTTATATTCGTTGGCTACTTTTCTTGGGAAATCAGCAAAGAAAATAGACGAGAGCCAAGGCACTTAACTTTACTTCTCGGTTATAGTCTGATCCTTGCTGGGGCTCTCGGAAATCTGATCGATCGCAGTTTACAGGGCTGTGTAGTCGATTTTATTTTTCTCCACTATGCACAGTATGGATTTCCAGTATTCAACGTAGCGGATATAGGAATCAGCTGTGGCGCCGCGTTATGGATTTGGTCACTTCTGCGAGGACACCCTGTGAAGCAGTCACTGGAATCTTGACTCCATCACGGTAGTTAGTCCTAAAGCGGAATCAGGTCGTTAGGTCAAGTGGCTATCGCGTCGGCTTAAGGTTCGATGCTTGTATCCGCAGTTGTTGTTCTTAACGGTGGGGGAAGAGGTTTATTACCTAACAGACCAAAGGAAACCATGCTGAGAAAGCTCTTGTCCTCAAGATTGCTCGCGTAATCAAGCACTAATTCGCCGTTTGCATTGAACCCAGGATAATCGGGGAAATTAAGTGTGAGAATCCGAAGGGAATCGTCAGCCGATTTGTCTAGACCGAGTTTATGGTTAGCTTCAACCATGATTGCAAGCGCATCTGGGACGGCATCGCTTTTTGGAAACTCCTCAATCACCGCAGAGGCGCGTTTGAGTGCGGCGACGTTCGCGTCTCTGGTCAGATAGAACTCTGCGATACTGATCTCTGAACGTGCAATGATGTTACGTAGATGGACCATACGAAGTTGTGCGTCTTTTGCATAGAGACTATTTGGAAACTTCTCAATAAATTCCTTAAATTCGCCAAAAGATCGCCGTGCGTTGGATACATCACGCATGTATTCGGGTGCGCCTAGAAATCGATCAAAGAATCCGCGATTACTCTCGTAGCTGGCCAAGCCTTTAAGATAGTAGGCATAGTCAACGTTTTGGTGCTGTGGATGAGCTTCAATGAAAGTCTCAGCAGCGGCGCCTGCGGACTCGAAATCACTTTGCATGAAATAAGAGAAAATAGTGTCTAGTTTTGCCTGTTCCGCGTAGGCACCGAATGGAAAATGAGATTCCAGCAGTTCGAGCTGTCCGACTGCCGTTGAATAGTTTGCGCTCCTTATAGAGTTCTGAGCCTCTAGATACAGTTCTTGCTCGTCTGTTTCTAGCTCCTCGCCCTTATCTTTCTTTGAGAAACCGCAACCAGACATGGCTAACGAGAGGACTAGCAATGGAAGTAGGAGCTGAACTTTCACGGGATTACTCATAATGAAAGAGGGATTTTAGCGAAGCCATGGTGGAGACCCGATATCACAAGACGTTTGTCATAGATAGTGAATTTGCAGGAAGGCGACTTGATCAAACATTAGCAGTTTTGTGCGAAGACCAGTCTCGATCTTTGATTAGCAAATGGATATTGGACGAAGCCGTCACGGTCAATGGGGAGTTTGCCAAACCAAATTTACGACTCAAAGGCGGAGAACTCATCGAAATAAACGGAGAACCTCCGAAGGTCTTGGATTGGGACACTAGTGAAGATATTCAGTTCCCGCTCATCTACGAGGATGAGCACATTATCGTTGTGGACAAACCTGCTGGTCTGGTTGTACATCCTGGATCGGGCAATCCTAATCGCACGTTGGTCAATGGGTTACTAGCTAGATATTCAGAACTAACTAGGTTACCAAGGGCTGGAATCGTTCATCGTCTAGATAAAGATACTTCAGGTGCTCTTGTGGTTGCACGTTCTGAATTGGCACTCCGAGTTTTATCTCAAGCGATATCGGACAGATCGGTCACGCGTGAATACACGGCAATTCTTGAAGGCATATTGGAATTACCAAGAACTGTAGATTTGCCAATCGGTAGGAATCCTCGAGATCGGACCAAACAACAGGTCCGCGATTCTGGGAGAGCGGCTCAAACGGAAATAGTCCCTTTAAACACGTATCGAAGACACACATTGATTCGAGCAAAATTGCATACCGGGCGGACTCACCAAATTCGAGTACACGCAGAGGCAATAGGTTATCCGGTTCTTGGTGATCGTATATATGGTGCTAGAGGGATCCTGCCAAAACATCCTTCGCAATCATTTATTGAAGTCATTTCCAAGTTTCCTAGGCAGGCATTGCATGCCCATAGACTTGTGCTCAGTCATCCAAAGACAACCAAGCGAGTGGCTTTCGTCAGCGCTATCCCTGAAGACATCCAACAGGCGATAGCAGCATTGGAGCAGGATATGAGCTATACTGACCGTTAAGAAGCAGAGTGTTTCGCTCTGATATGCAACGCAAATTGTCTCTCGCTCTTCTTTGGTGTGCGTGCCCTGAGTACCAAAATTCAAGGAAAAAACGGCAGGCTAAGGTAGAAATAAAGTTCGATGTTTGTATCTGATCGGAACCAGGACCCTTTTCACACAGTCGGTGCAAATTTGAGTCTGAGTCACTAAGTGCTTTACACTTTTTGCTAGAAAAGAATGAGCCGTCGAGAACAAGGACGAGCGCGGCCGCTAAGCAAGTGTCGGTGAGGAACTGAGTACAAGCATGTGGATCTCTCCCAGAAGTGGCGTACCTCAAAATGTACATATCGCATTCTCTGACAATGCAGTCAATTTCTCTCTTGGCAAAACATCTAGTGAAGCTCTTTCTCTTCAGAATGAACTTAGCAAGAGGTTAACTGCGGATCGTGTCTGTTTACTGCGGCAAATACATAGCAATTACGTAGTTCCCGCGGATCCAACATCTGTAGTTGAAGCGGATGCACATTGGACGGCTGAACCTAACCTAGCGTTAGTCATCCTAACAGCCGATTGCATACCTCTGATACTCTGTAATCGAGAGGGTAGCTTGATTGCAGCTGTGCATTGTGGCTGGCGCGGAGTAGCGAAGGGCATAGTCGCCACGGTTCTTTCTCAGTTACCTGTAGACCCACCTGACCTACTTGCTTTCATGGGTCCAGCTATTTGTGGCGAGTGTTACGAGATCGGTGAGGAAATACTCCCTCAATTACAGCTGAAGCACCATTCTCGCCATTTAACGCCCTGCCTCGATGCGGGAAAGTACCTATTGGATTTGCCTGGATTGGTTCATTCTCAATTAACTTCATCGGGAGTGGGCCATGTTGAACTCTCGGATCAGTGTACCTTCCATGATTCAGATCGATACTCTTCACATCGAAGGACTCGAACTAATCAACGTCAGGTGAGCTGTGTTCAGATAAGGAATGGGACTCACACGCCCAAGAAGGTGCCAAGCAATCTCGTTATTTAAACCATGTTGGTTGTCGTTCTCCTCACATCCTGATTGTCGTTTTACAATCTATTGAGTTTTCACCTACTGCATCTTTGATGGGCCGTTGCATTTGCTGGGTGAGTTGCTTTATGAAGCCGATTAGGTCGATTGCCTACGATCGTTCGTTGTAGTTTGTACTATCACCGTTCATTCAATCGACTTCAAGAGTTAATGGATGATCATGTTCACATCAACCATTCCTCTACGATTAGTTTTTTCTCGTGGCAGGGTGGGTAGTAAATCTGAATATGGAGTAATGGATTCTGCGGTTTGCGTTAGTAGCTTTTTTGCATCTGCAAGCCTATTTCTTGCAATTTCTAAGTAATCGATACGTGATTCCTTGAACAGATGTACCTCCTTGTTTTGTTCAATTCCAATGTATTTACGTTCTTCAAGTGCGGCAGCTACTAAAAAACTACCGCTACCGAATGCATTGTCTAAGATAGTGTGCCCTTTACCAGTGAACAACCGAATAAGATAACGTCCTAGCGCTACAGGTTTTTGTGTTGGGTGCCACACTCGGCCCCCGGGTTCACTTTCAGCCGTTTTGCAATAGAGAGTATCAGTGGGAAAACGCTGACCGTTACTCTTAACCTGCACAGGTTTAAAGTCTCCGTAGCTACCGGTGTACTGAGCTTTCCTAATACCCTTATCGTAAGGTTCACCGTTTGACATAACGGGACGGTAATCAGGCTGTCTCTTATCGAAAATGCAAATGTCTTCATGCTGGCGCAACGGCTGCCGGCGAGCATTGAGAAAGTTAGTTGGCTTGCTCTTTACCCACACGAATTTATAACGAAACCATTCTTCGTTACTTAATATAAGTTTTGCTGTGAAAATACCTTGAGAAAATAACACTATAGCTCCTCTAGGTTTTGTTATCCGCCGGTAATGTTCCCAAAGTGCGCTAAGGGGAATGACACTATCCCACTTGTTTTGTGTTGTTCCGTAGGGAAGGTCACAGAGTACCATATCGATAGAGTGATCAGGAATCGATGACATAACTTGCAAACAGTCGCCTTCGTAAAGGTGTCCTCCGAAATAACTCATGCTCCAGATTGATTCTGCTTGATGGAAGCGGTACGCTGTACTGATAAATTGACGTGAGGGAGATTGCACGCACTCAGGATACTATGACGATTCCTCGAGGATTGTGAGTCAGGGCACATCTTCCGACTACTAACTTGAGAAAAGTTCATATTCAAGGGTCTAAGTAGAAATTACTGTAGACTAGCTACTGCAATTTCTGAAACTGTATATACGTATATCAATTCTACCTCTTTTCAAATGCGTCATTGGAATTTCCTTGCCCAAGTTAGGAGTTTGCCTATCTGGTTACGGCAAGTACTTTCTGCAAATTCCGTTTGGGGTTCTTACGCTGTGTGTTGATCACGTTGCCTCTTGTAATTCAGTTACTGAACTATCGATTTGACGTTTCACTAACCAAGCTCATTCCCGGCGATCTCGACGTCTGGTTCATTTTCGAAAGAATCCCGACCCTTTTTGCCTAAAAAGGTAGAAGGCTTACTCTGCTTTTGAATTTCTAGATTCGAGTAGCTAGATACCAACTTCAGAGACTGAGAAGAGCTTCCGCCACCTCGAGCACGTCGATAGGCCAGTATTTTTGTGGCCGAGGTTGCATCACATGCGCCAAACCTTCCATAGGTCGACAATTGAGCACACAATCCACCCATCGCTCCGGGATCGCGTCAAGTCCATATACAGCACCCAACAAAGCACCTACGATCGCACCATTGGTGTCCGTATCGCCTCCGCGCATGATCGTGTCCACGAGACCGGACTCAAAATTATCGGCGTGTTTGAGTTGCCACAGCGCATTTTGGAATGCGACCAACACCCATCCTTGCTGGCTCATGTAGTCACTCGGGGGTTCATCCTGAGAAGATTGGATCACTGCGGCGAGCGAACTATCAACCTGCAATTTTTGGGACCAATCAACTATGTGTGCGAAGACTTCGTCAGCCGTAGCGGTTGAGTGGATGGAATATGAGAGGGCGGTGACAAATAATGCGTTGACCTGAGCACATTTAGGGTTGGGGTGCGTGAGCCTTGCATCTTCTTGTGCCCAATCCGCGACTTGAGCTAACGGTTTGGTAGAGCCATAGATTCCGAGTGGACTAATGCGCATCAACGCACCGTTTGCTTCACTTGAGTCATTCGTATTTCCCTGAAGTGCCGCTTCTATAGTAAAACCGTAATCGAACGGATCAGATTCAAACCACTCGACGTATGCATTGAAAACCGAGTCGGGAACGTACTCACCTTCGTCGATGATTGAACGAGCCAATGCCAAAGCCATCTCCGTATCATCGGTTGGCTGTCCCGCTAAAGTGTCAAAAGTACCGCCATCGTGAAGGTCGCGGACCACATCCGGATAGAGACTCAGAATTTCTGCTGAGCTTTTAAACTCAACTAGACTGCCGAGAGCATCGCCGACGCATTGACCCATCAAGCATCCTTGTGCGCGACTCAATTTGCTGGTGATAATAGTCAATCCTGTGAGATAGAGGGTGAGTGTCCGTAAATGCAGTTCAGCACTTCGAGAATTGTAAAAGCGTTCAGATTTATCTCAATCTCTCGGGTGAGTTAATGCTAACGAGAATGCAACTACAGCTGAAGCCGACCTTATTCCTGCCGCAACAACAACAAATTGTCGTCCCGAGCTGGTGCGTTATGTCACGGGATTCGAGTGTGCTTTAAGAAGTAGGAAAGCCGCCAAATCTCGGTCTCAGAAACTTTTTCAAAAGCGTATAGAGAGGGCTCTCCCCAAAGGCACAAGCCCGCCTATAGTCAATAAAGGACCAAGAATCGCCTTGAGTACCAAGTCGATCTGGTAGTCTGATGTCCTTTAGCAATGGCTGATTACCGACCACATCGCTTCCTTCCCCAAATTGAATCTTCCACAGAATCGATCTCAAATCTAGATCTATTAAAGAATAGAGATGCCAGAGGTCAAAACGTTCAAGCAAGCAAACAGATAGCACATAGTAAATTGAGCGCTCAGAACACTACAGATACCAATGGCGATACTGTGGGTGTTCAAGAGCCGTGTAAAAAAGGTGGTCGATTTGATTAAGCGGAGCATGGACAGCGCGGCTTATCTAGTCGACTAATCAAGTATGTAATTCCCTTAGAATTTGAGGCGGATACCCATTGAAAGCCTTATGAGAAATCCCTTCCGTCAGACTCTAGGCTCGTTAAATGAGAATTTTGTCGGTAGGGATTATGAGATCAATGCAATCAAGAAACTCATTCAAGGCTTATCACGTGACAATCTCGACCCGAAAGCGCTCATCTGTTACGGTCCTCAAGGGTATGGCAAAACGACGTTATTAGGGTACGTAGCAAAGCACTCTGATCGCTTCTGTAAGGAGCTCGTTTTAGATTCCCCCATTAAAACAGTACGCGCCACCCCTGATGTTTGCGATATTGCGTCCCTGTATGAGATTATCACTGGCGAAAGCGCACTAGTTGAAGAGATCACGCAAGATAAAACCGATGCTGGTGTCAATGTAGGGATTGCGAAATTTGGGAGTGAAGGCGCGCTAACTAGAGTTTATGACAGTAGCGTTAAAAACTACCTGGAGCTGTTTAAAACCGTTAGCGCTAAGAACCCGATATTGCTCTGCATAGACGAAGCGCATACGATGTCCTCGGATCAAATGCGGAGGATGCTCCTAAGCATTCAAGGATGTACCGAAAGAGATATCCCCGTTTCGGTTGTGCTTGCAGGTACGCCTAAATTGCAACCTCTTATTCGGTCTTGCGGAGCAACCTTTGCCGAACGTTATAAACGAATGACTATCGGACCCCTTGATAACCGTTATGCCAGAGCTTTATTGGTTGAACCCTTCGAGAAACAAGGTATGAACTTACCGGAAGCGAGGGTTAAAGAAGCGCTGGATAACTGCCACAATTACCCCTTTTTCTTACAGGCTTATGGTCATTCCATCTGGGAGCATTGCATCGAACAAGGAACTCTCATTGAAAGGGATTCGATGTGGCAGAGAGCTAAGGATGAATTCAATGAGACCAAAAATCGTATGTATGGAGAGCGATATGGGGAATTCCGAAAAGAGCAGGTGCTTTATTCGGCATATGTGATTGCCGAGATTTTCAAAATCAACGAAGTACCATCGCACGTATACCTTGCTGATTATTTACGAGAGAAAGGCGTGCCAGATCCTGATGAGGCTATCGAGAAACTCGACGAGCTTGGCTACATATGGAACCCAGAGAAGCCGTGGGCATACGAGCAAGGAATTCCCTCATTAATGGATTTCGTCGGTAATACGTTCGAACAGGAGTTGTCTCAATCCCAGCCCAGATCAAAAGATTAAACGAAGGATCAATCGAGAGTAAGTCGAGACTGAGTTGGATTAGCCTTAGCGCGTTCATCAGCGCTTGCTCGCGAGATGCTTCGCTGAGTCAGCGTCTTCCGAAGGATAGATTGCAATCAGGGCATAAGAGTCATCAAGAACTGTTCGTTCATTTTTTTCCAGTGCAAATTTAGCGGACAGCGTCCGGCCGTCTATTCGCGTTCAGGAGCACTTATTTTCAAGTGGATTTTCAGAAGAACATTGACACAACCGAACAGGCTCACTTCCGTTTAAAATACGCAGGCTAGATTGTCTGTCCATTCACCTCGTAAACGAGCGACTATTGATTGTTATGTTCAGACATCTACCTAATCCACTTTTCTTGCTCAATGCGCCTTAGCTATAGACATAGCATTGAAACCTGAGCCGTCAGTCAATCTCATCCTTCATACATCTAATCCCAATCTTGTGTTCCTGATATGACCGAAAAGCTCTCAGGAGGAGAAATGCTCATTCGCGCACTTCAGGATGAAGGCGTTGAGTACATCTTCGGCTACCCAGGCGGGGCTTCGTTGCACATCTACGACGCACTGTTTAAACAGCAGGAAGTCGAACATATCTTGGTACGCCATGAACAGGGTGCGACGCACATGGCCGATGGCTATGCTAGGGCGACTGGAAAGGTTGGCGTAGTACTGGTTACATCCGGACCCGGTGCTACGAATGCGATTACAGGTCTTGCGACCGCCTATATGGACAGTATTCCGATGATTGTCATTTCGGGTCAGGTCCCGACGTCGGTCATTGGCACGGATGCGTTTCAAGAAACAGATATGATCGGGGTTTCTCGACCGGTCGTTAAGCACAGCTTCTTTATCAACAAAGCCGAAGAAATTCCCAAGGCTGTCAAACAGGCGTTCTATATTGCCTCGTCTGGTCGGCCTGGTCCGGTGGTCATCGACATTCCGAAGGATGCAACGGAACCCACAGAGAGCTATCTGTACGAATATCCCGACAGCGTCTCAATCCGGTCCTACAACCCAAGGTTAGAAGGCAATACCCGACAGGTCAAGAAAGCAGTCTCTGCGATCAAGGAAGCCAAACAACCCATTATCTATTCTGGTGGGGGAGTCATTCAGGGCAATGCCACTGAGGAACTTAGGGAATTTGCACAACTGACAGGTGCACCAGTTACGAACACCCTCATGGGTTTGGGTGCTATGCATGGAGAGGATCCTCAGTTCGTCGGCATGCTTGGCATGCACGGTACCTATGAAGCAAATTGTGCCATGCATTACTCTGATTTAATCATCGCGATCGGCGCAAGATTCGACGATAGAGTAACGAACAATCCCAGAAAATTCTGTCCACATGCCACGATCATTCATGTGGATATCGATCCAGCGTCCATTTCGAAAATTGTCCCGGTGGAAATTCCCATCGTGGGTGACTGTAAGTTGGTTCTACAAGAATTGAATCGATTATTGTCGGCGAATGGTGCTGGAGTCTATCCGTCGTCGGACCATCTAGATCCATGGTGGTCAAAGATCAATGAGTGGCGGACCAAGCATGGTTTGGACCACGATCAGCGACACCGACAAGGTAGAGATGGCTCGTTGCTACCTCAGCAGGTCGTACAAGCGATCTACCGAAAGACGCAGGGCGACGCATTCGTCACTAGCGATGTTGGCCAGCATCAAATGTTCGCTGCACAGTATTACAGGTTTTCCAAGTCGAGACAATGGATTAATTCAGGTGGCTTAGGCACCATGGGATTTGGTTTCCCTGCGGCCATGGGTGTTCAGTTTGCTTATCCTGACGAGATTGTTGTCTGTATCACTGGCGAAGGCAGTTTCATGATGAATATGCAGGAACTATCTACATGTCAGCAATATAGACTCCCTATC
The DNA here is from genome assembly GCA_002238665.1 of Gammaproteobacteria bacterium bin55. Taxonomy (GTDB): domain Bacteria; phylum Pseudomonadota; class Gammaproteobacteria; order Pseudomonadales; family Azotimanducaceae; genus Bin55. Next base: position 8,134 of record MPMU01000036.1, on the reverse strand, counting down.
AAGATTGTCAATATCAATAATCGTGCTTTAGGTATGGTTAAGCAATGGCAGGACATGCAGTATGGGGGCAGACTCTCTCACAGTACCTACACAAATGCATTACCTAACTTCGCAGAGTTAATCGAATCCTTTGGCCATGTAGGCTTTACCGCAAAAAATTTGGAAGAGTTGGACGAAGTTGTAGAAGAAGCCTTTAGCGATAAGCACCGAGACCACTTGGTGTTTATTGATGCACATGTAGACCCGGATGAACATGTATATCCAATGTCCGTGAAAGGAGGTTCTCTGTTGGATATGGTCTTGGTGAAGGGCTAAGAATGCGTACTGTCATCGCTGTCCTACTAGAGAACGAAGCCGGTGCACTCTCCCGAGTCGTCGGATTGTTTGCTCAGCGCAATTACAACATCGAGAGCCTTACCGTTGCGCCTACAGAAGATGAAACCATGGCACGACTTACGGTTCTGACGGAAGGTGACGATCAGAAGATCGAACAGATTACCAAACACCTCAATCGTTTGATCGAGGTCGTTAAGGTCAATGTCATCAGTGAAGTAGCGCACATTGAACGCGAACTCATGCTCATCAAGGTTCGGACTGATAGCGAGAGCGTTCGCACAGAGATGAAACGAACAACGGATATTTTCCGTGGCTTGATAGTCGATGTCACTCCGAATACCTACGTCATTCAGCTTGCGGGAAACACTCGAAAATTGCTCGCGTTCATACGCTCAATCGGTGAAAAGCACATTATTGAGGTGGTCCGAACTGGCGTAAGCGGCATCGCCCGCGGTGAGCAAGCGCTTCGTCTCTAAATCAGACAAAAATTCAAAGGAAACAGCAAATGCAGGTCTACTACGATAAAGACGCCGATCTATCGATCATCCAGAATAAACGAGTGGTGGTGGTTGGCTACGGGTCACAAGGCCACGCTCACGCAAATAATCTAAGAGATAGTGGTGTCACGAACATCATCATCGGATTGCGACCTGGTTCAGGATCGGCGGTTAAAGCTGAAAATGCTGGATTCAATGTCCAGCCAGTCGCTGAAGCTGTAAAAACAGCAGATTTTGTGATGGTACTGACCCCAGACGAAACTCAAAGAGACATCTATCGAGATGAGATTGCGCCGAACTTACAACCCGGTGCCGCGCTCGCCTTCGCACACGGATTCAATATTCATTTTGAGCTAGTCGAACCTTCACCCGAAACCGACGTCGTAATGATTGCGCCGAAGGGACCGGGCCATACAGTCCGATCTACTTACGCTGAAGGCGGTGGTGTACCTTCGTTAATCGCCGTAGCGCAGAATCCATCTGGCCTTGCAAAGGAAATTGCACTTAGCTACGCGATGGCTATAGGTGCCGGGCGTGCTGGAATTATTGAGACATCCTTTCGTGAGGAGACCGAAACGGATCTCTTCGGCGAGCAGGCAGTTCTTTGTGGTGGCGCAGCAGCACTGGTACAAGCAGGTTACGAAACACTTACAGAAGCTGGTTATGCGCCTGAGATGGCGTACTTTGAGTGCCTTCACGAACTGAAGCTCATCGTTGACTTCTTCTACGAAGGCGGCATCACCAATATGTGGTATACCGTCTCCAATACCGCCGAGTATGGTGGTCTCACCAGGGGTCCTCGAATCATCAATGAAGAAACCAAAAAGGAAATGAAACGGATTCTGAACGAGATTCAGACCGGCAAGTTTGCTCGAGAGTTCGTGACCGAAAACCAAGCAGGTGCTGCTTCGATCAAAGCTATGCGACGACTCTCTCAAGCTCATGATATCGAGGCAGTAGGTGAACGCTTACGTGCCATGATGCCGTGGATTGAAACAAATAAGCTGGTAGATAAGTCAAAGAACTAGTAAGGCAAAAAATTTAGCGGTTACAGTTTCGATTGAGGTATTGAACTGATTTGGAGAAAACGTATCCGGATCCTGAACCATCCGTTTTATAGGAAGGGTTGGTTTAACCATAAAAATGTACTCACGTAGTCCTCATTCCTGAGGTTCGCAAGCGATGTCAGACAAGAGATTTGGCTTTAAAGTCGTTGGATCGGATAAATCTGACAGTCGGCAGCGAAGAGGGGTTTACTTACTCCCCAATCTAATTACCACTGGCGCAATGTTTGGTGGTTTTTTTGCCATAGTCGCTGGGGTTGATGGTAAGTTCATGGCCGCAGCCGTGGCAGTCTTCATCTCTATGGTGTTGGATGCTCTCGATGGGCGCGTCGCTCGTCTCACCAAAACCGAAAGTAGCTTCGGTGCACAGTTCGACAGCTTGTCCGATATGGTGGCATTTGGTGTTGCACCAGCCCTAATCGTATTTGAGTGGGGACTCCAGTCTCTCACAACTTTTGGGTGGCTCGCTACGTTCGTGTATATGGCTTGTGCAGCATTGCGTTTAGCTCGCTTTAATATCAGTGGCGACAGTCGATTCTTTACCGGCTTACCTAGTCCAATGGCGGCCTGCGTTCTAGCGGGAGGCGTGTGGCTCTTTTCCGACATTGGGGTTGTCGAACCTTCCCTCTGGATCAGTATCGGTGCGGCTTTTCTCGTCGTGACAATCGGTATCTTGATGGTTACCAATGTCAGGTACTTCTCACCGAAGGTATTTCGGGTAAAGGGTAGGGTACCGTTTGTAGTGTTGGTCTTAACGACGTTAGGACTGGCGATCATCTTCGCAAATCCACCACTCGTGTTGTTTACTGTAGGTGTGGGATACACCCTGAGTGGGCCTGTAAACCTGCTATGGGAGATGTACCGAGGCCCGCGCGAGAGCGACGAAGAGATTGAAGAAGAAGATCTCGACGAGGACCAAATCTAAACTGCAACGCCATTAATCTCAATTTACGGCCACCACTTTTTTGGAAAAACAATGAAAATCAAGAATGTCCCTATTAAACCTTCAGAAATCACGCCTGAAGCTGTTTGGTTAAACCGACGGAAGCTGATACAAGGACTAGGGATAGCTTCTGCCGGTACAGCTTTGTCGAGTATGGCATTACCTGCAGGTTGGATCGAACAGAAAGGTTTTGCCGCACACGAAACTTCCTTAAGAGAGGAAGTTACAGACGAAGAACTGGTTACGACCTACAACAACTTCTATGAATTCGGTACGGATAAAGAAGATCCTGGTAAATACGCACATGAAATGAATACCGATCCGTGGACCATTTCGGTTGAAGGCTTGGTTGCCAAACCAGGAAAAATCGGACTAGAAGATTTGCTCAGTGGAATTGACATTGAAGAACGCATATACCGGTTACGTTGTGTCGAAGCTTGGTCGGCCGTCATTCCTTGGTTAGGGTTCCCGGTTAAGAAAGTACTCGACAAATTCGAACCTCTAGGTTCGGCGAAGTATGTTGCATTCTCAACGCACCTAAACAAGTCAGAGATGCGCGGTACTCGATCTTTCTTTTCGAGTATTGACTTCCCGTACGTAGAAGGATTACGGCTCGACGAAGCCTATCACGATCTTGCGATTTTCGCCATTGGGATGTACGGTAAGGAACTGCCCAACCAGAATGGCGCACCTATCCGATTGATGGTGCCATGGAAGTATGGATTCAAAAGTCTCAAGTCTATTGTTCGAATTGAGCTCACAGACTACGAACCGCCTACCACCTGGAATATGTCCCAACCTAGCGAGTATGGTTTTTACTCCAATGTCAACCCTAACAAGGATCATCCTCGATGGTCGCAAGCTAGCGAGCGAAGGTTGGGGGCCGGATTTTTTGGTCGACGCGAGACGCTTATGTTCAATGGTTATTCAGAGGTTGCTGGGCTTTACAGTGACATGGATCTGATGCGTCAGTTCTAGATTCATAACGAGATAACCTAGACCCACACTACGTTTGGGAGTATCTTGCTCAAGTTCCATTCCAATCTTTGAAGATTCCTTTTCACACTGGATTTTTGTTTACTGATGTATTTATCTATAATGATTTTATATACAGTACAAATAAGAGATCGACAATGGACGCAAAACAACGGAACTCAGAAACTAGAAAATCTCTGTTCTTAGCTGTGCGGAGGAGAAATGTGCGAGATCTATTAGTAGATACTCAGCACTTACCAGTGAAATACCGGGAGGATAAGAATGTGATTGGCATGAATCTCGGGGATTCGACAGAAAGCAACACGAGTCGCTTGTTTATTCTCTGAAAGAGTAGATAATTCCAATGACCTATAGCAATAAGATGCCATCCACAAAGGAATCAACGCTCCAGCTTGTTATGAGCGTTCTTTGGCGGGGGCTAGAGTCACAAGAGGAGGGGCGCTTCGTACCTGGTAGATTTACCAGTCATCCAGTGCATCATGCATTCACGCTGAATCCCGGGAAACAGGAAAACGAGGTTCAGTGATCGGATGATCCCCTCCTGGATGTGTCTATAGCTTCAGTTTCATAAAATTCGTTTCGAAGATTCTCCTTTCTAAATAAGGAAACAGGGTGGCATCCTTGCCTGCGAGCTAACCATCTTGTTCAATATCGTCACACTTTGTCCTTGGCGTTACGATTTTTCCTCGCTCCCTGTCTCGTTGACTTTCTTTTCTGTATAGTCGACATTCGTGTCGACTCTTTTTGTTTGGTACTTCCTAACAAAATTAGTTGAGCAATATCTCAACACTGACACTAGATATTCTAAGTTATCTATCTGCATGTTTAGATATTCCCTGTGAAGTTAGATAAGGATCAATTTCCTTTAAGTTTTCGATCGTCGATAAGCAGGGACTGCCATTCAATGACGTGAGTGCCTGCTTTCTCCAGTGCTACTCTGGCTTCAGTGATAGCTGATGCAACGTCGCATTGGAGACGTGTCGTCGAGTTCTTGTACAAAAATTCTTCGTACCCTCGTACTTCATCGATTAGGCGAGTGATGTGTCGCCCTTCGATAACCTTGTCTTTGTCGCTCGACTCCAGTACTTCTAAATCCTGCTCAGAAAGTTCAGATCTTGGTGCTTCTTTGAGTGTTCTCTCTGGCTGATGCCTCTTGAATTCCGTAGCCTTGAGGCCTATCGAGTGCCAGTCGACATCTTCAGATACTTGGACATTCATGTCCATTAGTTCGTCGTTTTCGACTTTACTGACATATCTGCACACCAGCAAGATCGGCGTATCGGTTTGTTGCCGAACGACGTTTAGCTCTTCTTGCTTTAACGTCGTTTGGTAAAGGATGATCATTTCCGCATCGTTCAACTGAACTTGGTGGTCTAACGCGCCTTCCTCGACAAACTCATCAAAGGACCGAAACTTATCGATTAACTCAAATCGTCCTTGATTTGAGTCGTCATAACTCCTAGCAAGTTCCCGCCCAATCAAAATAATGTTGATTGCTTCAGCTTCTTCCTCATAAGACTCGGGAACCTGGGTTACTTCAAGTCTTCGGGTCAACTCGTCGTAATTCAATTCAAAGAGTTGCTGTAGAGAATGTCCTTGATCTGAAAGCGTTTTAATAGCACGGAGGCGGTCAACCTGTTCAAGGTTGTAATAACGATGTGTATTAATCTTGGCGGCGGGGTTGAAATTGAATCTTCTTTCCCACGTCCTGATTACTGCAACGGAAATATCTACTTCCTTTGCAACTGCACCAATCTTGAATAGTTCAGGATTGGGTGTTTGGGTTGCTTCGCTTTGAATACTCATGGTATGCAATCTTAAATGATCGTGAGGTAAATCTCTAAACAGTTTGTTTAGGTATCTCGCCAATTCCGTTTATTTAATGTTCCAAATATACATAAATCGGTGGTTATGGCAACCAAAAACCTCTAAGAAATCTGGAAACTCGAATTTAAGGCAATTAAATGATTGATTTAAAGTGATTTAAAAATCCTCTCTTGTTTAGGTTTTGATATTTACCGCAATGACATGAATCTAAAGGTTGAGACCCAATAGCTCAACATGGTTGACCACACCGCTTAGTAGAAGCCCGTTTGATTCGAGCTTGCCGAAACAGCTAACAGCTATCGAGGTGTGTGTTTCTAGTCGGCAAAAACCCTGTAAGTCCAAACGTAAAAGTCCAAACAGCGGAGTGTTTTCCGATAGAGAGAGATTCCACTGACGCACAGGTAACCAAATGACCAGAAGCATCAGAGCTGGTCAAACTAGTGATTTCTCATTCTGTAGGATGGCTTCCAAGGTCTATAAGCTGGTACGATTATTCGACGTGGATCGGCTCGGATTCGTCTTTGTCTCCATAGTTAAGCGATGTTGACGCACACCGAGGTTCGTTGCTGAACAGACCCCGATCTAAATCCCAGCCCAAGAAATAACCGAAACCCATTACAGAACATGAATCTAGCTGAGTTAGAAGAACGATTAAGCATTTTTTGCAAACATCATTTCAATGACGATGAGCTAGAGCTCAAAAATGTACGAAACATGCCTGGTCATGCTGGATTTTCGTACGGTTTTGATGTCGATTCGAGTAACCAAGAGTCAAGGTGGTACATCAGACTGCCACCTCCAAACGTAAATTGGCGCGGAACTGCCGATGTTCTTCGTCAGGTCGAAGTCTTAAACGCGCTAGACGAAACCAACGTACCTCATTGTTCAGTGACTTGGTCTGGTGCTGAGCTAGAGTGGTTTGGATGCCCTTACTTCATAGTTCCTTTTATGGAAGGAGACGTTTTGCATGTTGGCCCAGATGGTTGGGCAGCGTCTTTAAGTGAGGAGCAACTCTATGCCCTAGGCAAGCAAGTGATGCGAGCTCTCGTTGAGGTGCACCATGTGGATATCGCGAAAGTACCGTATTTAGGTGATCCTGTACCTTTTGATGAGGATGTATTGAGGTGGGACCGGTTTTACGAACGAGCGGCAGATCCTCATTTATTGTCTCGTGTGCCTGAGTGCCGACAGAAACTTCTGGATCACCTTCCAACATCCACTCGCGTGGGCATTTTTCATGGAGATTTTCAAACCTCCAATCTGTTTTGTTCAAAGGATGGAAGATTACGAGCAATCATCGATTGGGAGCTCACTGGAGTCGGTGCTACGTTGAACGATGTAGGCTGGATTTGCACTTTTGCTGATCCACATGCTTGGGCGATGGATCGATCGGAACGGCCAATGTTTTTAGATCCTGAGACCTTAAGCAAGTACTACGAGGAGTACTTCGGGCAATCTCTACCGGACATCAGTTGGTTCCGCGCGCTAGCAGCTTATAAATTCGCGATCATCACTGGATTCAACCTGAGTTTGCATCGACGAGGTAAACGTCCGGATCCCACTTGGGAGCAAACAGCTCTATCTATGACTCCTCTCATTGATCGCGCGTTGGAGTTATTGGGTTAACTCTGGGAAGCTAGTCGCGTATGACTTTTGTGTGGCAGTGGCTGAACGTTAGCAAGTCTTGAACGAGCTAGCTTCAGTAGCTCGAGAAGTCTGGACGTTCAAAATTCCATGATTGATCGACCGCTGATCTTTCCTTCTTCGAGAGCTGTGGTAGCTTCGTTTATTTGATCGATAGTAAATCGCTCGGTCACCATTGAGTCAAGGTCGAGCAATCCCTTGTCGTGCCAATCCAAGAACATTGGAAAATCTCGATCAGGACAACAAGAACCGCCAATGGATCCACGAAATTGCTTCTCAGTGCCCAAAATATTCCCTGCGTTGAGTTCAACGGAAGTTCCTGGCACTCCTACCAGCACCGCAGTACCACCCTGTCTTGCGCCAAAGTGACCAGGTCGAACAGCATCAACAATCTGTTCCATAGTGACTTTCAGGCCGATACAGTCAAAGGCAAAATCTACGCCAGTGACAGGTGTTCCAGCAATACTGAATTCGTTTGGTGCACCCGCGATCTCGTGGATTGCTTCTATTGCATTGGACTTTGAGGCGTTTACGGTATGTGTAGCACCAAACTTCCTCGCAAACTCCAGTTTTTCCTCGTCTAGATCAACTGCAATGATGGGATTAGCGTTTCTGGATTTCGCTCCTACGACCGCCGATAAACCGACTCCACCCACACCGAAAATTGCGACAGATTGATCTTCTTGGACATTTGCGGTATTAATCACAGCACCCGCGCCTGTCATAACCGCGCAGCCGATGATTGCGGTTACATCCTTGGCGATATTCTCTCGTACCTTGACTACAAATTTCTCGTCCGCAATCGTATGATCAGCCCATGTAAAGAC
>MPMU01000178.1 GCA_002238665.1 Gammaproteobacteria bacterium bin55 | reverse complement strand
TCGAGAGGCGATCGATCCCGAGAGACCGATTTATCTCACCATCCTACGAGGATCAGAGGCTTGAACCTATTCTGAGAAGCGTAAATCGTAGAGAAATAACATTAGATCTCGTGCAAAAGATGGGTCTCTATCCCGACGATTGGATGGCTTTCATGACAAACGAGGGAAAGTTGCATTACCTTCCAGTATTGATGTCATTAAGTCTTCAAGATTATCACGACGGCGGAGAGAGGTTTGCCGTATTGGATGATTCGATTTTGTCACAGACTTTACCTTGGTTGTTTTATAAACCACCGTCCCGATGGAAAGAGTACCTTCAATTTAACGTATATTCATCGTATGAACTAGCTACCAGATTGACAGGCTTATTGGATTTCGACTGGTACTTTCATGGTCACGGAGGAGGTAAATTACTCTATTCGTTAGAAACTCAAGAAAAACAAGCACTCAGACGCTACGTTGAAAACCTTCCTGGCATTGGAGCTATGTACCCACTGTATGTTTACGGGGTCTATGAAATTTTGGACGGTCAAGTTGAAATTGGAGACTGTTATTCGTGGTTACCTAATCACGAAAAGGTAGCTTTGGTTGACATCATCGACTTTGTAACCACTGATTGCTCGGACATGCTATCGGAGAACGTTGTAGATCAGTTAAATTTGGTTCGCGATTCTATTCTGTTGATCTAATTTGGACTTTTAGGTTGCACGATCTATTCGAGGGGAGTACATGTCTGCATCACGTCAGCAATTATTTTTCACTAGCGCTCGGCAATACGACATTGAAGAAGGCATACTCCGTCTAGCAATCTTGAGAATCGTGCGTTGAGTTATTCTCCCCTTCGTGATACCTCTTTAAGCCCTGTATTTTGAGCACTTCACTCAACTGCTGCCAATTTTGAATGACTCACCGGAGGGACATCAAACAGTGTTGAGGGAAATAGAACGCGGGTTAGCGAAATGAGATGACAAGGCTATAGAACAGGTTGCTATTGAATGAAAAGCTTAATCAACGACTGCATCGAAACTTTTTTCTCGGCATTTGAGTCGAGATCGATCCCAGCGGACCGATTTGTCTCACCATCCTACGAAGATCAGCGGCTTGAACCGATTCTGAGAAGCGTGAATCGTAGAGAAATAACACTAGATTTCGCGCAAAGGATGGGTCTTTATCCCGACGATTGGATGGCA
>MPMU01000177.1 GCA_002238665.1 Gammaproteobacteria bacterium bin55 | reverse complement strand
CCGAGGAGCGCATGAATGCGGAACTCAGCTACAACGGCGTAAAAGCCAAAGCGATTGAAGCTAAAGCTGGCGATGTGGTGTTTTTCGTATCAGATGTTTGGCATCGCCGTCTCCCACCAAAATCTACTCACAGGGGACGATTTTTCCTTCAGGTACACTACGGTCGTCGAGACATAGCCCAGCGTGTTAAACCAACCACAACGATCAACCATATCGACGAAGCGGCTGCTGAAAGAATCGATAATGATCGCGAACGCTTACTTCTCGGTCTTCACAGGCAAGGGTTTTACGATGGATAACTGGTCGGACGCAACTCGGTCCGTGCTATTCACATGACAATGGCGCAAATACACAATCCTGTACCTCTTTGGTCCGAACAGGTACCTGAAGCGAAGGGGAATAGTGTGCTAGACAATCCGACGCTCACAGTCCATCTACCTAAAGAAGGTGAGGCAAACGGTTGTGGCGTGATTATCGCTCCAGGAGGTGGCTACCGCATCTTAGCCTCAGACCATGAAGGGTTGCAAGTCGCGAACGAACTCAGTTCGCTTGGAATTACCGCGTTTGTGCTGAAGTACCGCGTAGGACCGACTTATTCAAGTAGGGTATCCCTGCTGGATGGACAACGAGCGGTCAGAATGGTCCGACATATGGCGGCAGAACTCGGATTGCATTCCATTGGATTTCTAGGGTTTTCTGCAGGAGGTCATCTCACCGTTGCAGTTGGAACGGCGGAGGATGCAGCGAGATTGTCGAGTGCGGACAATATTGACTCTGAGGCTAGTATGCCAGATTTCCTGGTACCGATTTACGCGGTCACAAACGGGCAGATCAGAGGTCGGAAAGCAGACGAGTATTTTTCCACTGAAACAAAAGTAACTGAAAAGACTCCACCAACTTTCCTCGTTCACACACATCAGGACACGATAGTCTCACCTGAACAGTCAGTCATTTTCTACAACGCGCTCCTGGAAAACCAAGTACCAGCAGAGATGCATATCTTTGGTTTTGGTGAACATGGTGTGGGATTAGCCGCAGGAGATTCAGATACGAGGGAATGGTTCCCACTCTTACATCGCTGGCTTCGCCGAACTGGATTTCTCACCCGAAAAGAGCGAATCGCGGTTCAGGGAAAAGTACCCCTAACTGGAAACGACGGGATCTCATGGCTCACGTTTGTTCCAGAGGACTCGA
>MPMU01000035.1 GCA_002238665.1 Gammaproteobacteria bacterium bin55 | reverse complement strand
TGACAATACATGTCGATCATTCCATACCGTTGCGTTGCAGGGACGCAAAGTAGCTTGAAGTTTTTTTTAAAAATTCATTCTCCATCCTCAAGCGTTGAATCTCGCGCTCCATCTCCGCCGGGTTCCGTGTGCCCTTAACCTCGGTCCGACTCTCCTTGACCCAGCGCGACAAGGCCGAAGAACTAATCTTGAACTCGGCGCAAACCTGTGCTATGGTCAGTCCAGAATGGATGTGTAACTCGACCGCGTGTCGCTTGAATTCAGCCGTGAAGTGACGGCGCGTCCGTTTTGATTTCATGGTTTCAGTCATCTGCATTTTCTCCTCTTAATTGTGCTTAATGACTGTCCACCCTAGCGTACGCGAACCCAAAGAACGATTATTGAATTCGAAGACCGAGTAATGGGTCCATGCGACGATAGTGCCAATGTCTGCGAGGAAGGACGTATTACACGTCTCAGCGAGTCGCGTGATCAGGCTCGAGAGTTTTGTGGGCGACGACCGTTGTCCATTGATTCACGCTTTGTAGGACCATGTCCCAAGTATATGGAAGAACTGGAATCTGAAAAGTACGCAGGGGACGAATGGATCTTACCAAGAGTAATGCTACGATCAAGGTTTAAGAGTCGAGACGAAGATGGAGCGATCCTCGAATCATCGTTCAAGCGAACTGATTCCATACAGAGCATCCGTGAATTGCTCATTGACGATCCCAACAATCCCTTCGCCCTAGTTCGTCTTTTGATTTTGTTAGACGAGAGCGACGTAGTCGAAAAATTGAATGTGAATCTGAAATTACATGAATCAGATTCCGATTGCCCCAATGATTGGTCATTTCGCCGACGAGCAATCCACGACCGAGTAAGTACCTTGACGGACAATTGGTTGGCAGAACACGGACCTGGTTCTGAAATGCCCAAAAAAGAGCGTAGCAAACTTCTACGACGAGTCCAACACACGCTACTCAGCTTGTATGACACCGGCGTGGCACAAGACCACATGACGAACAGATTGTATTGGGCATTGGAGTCGATACACGACCCAATTCTCTCTGGCAATGACAAGGATCTTGAACGGATTGCCACAAGCTTTTCAACTTACAAGAAGGATCCTGCAGTCGAACGAAGGACAGAGCTTGTTAACAATCTGACACAAACATACGACATTGAGTCAGTACATGGTCGTGCAGAGACACTCGTCATGATGTGCAACGACTACGCTTTTGAACTTGGTCTCACCGAGCACTGTTACAAAATCATCACGCACTATGGGCAAAAGGACACCGTCTCGCTGGAGACACCTGGAACTGACTGGTTGCGAGCCGCCATACTGCTAGTGAATGCATTGACTCGCGACTGCTCGTCACATGTTGATGTGAACTACTACATGCCTGTCTGGCAAAATCTTCGACAATGCCAAGGCGAACATATCGCAGAGTACACAACACAAATTAAGGAATTGCTGAAGAGATACCCACAATCCGATCGAAGAGCAGAGAGAGCACTACTTGAAGCATATCTGCATCTGGAAGATTCGGGTGATGAACGCTTCGTTCACGCACTTGAACTGGATGAGGGGATGATCGAATATGCGGCGATCTTGATTAAACGTCTTCACAGACAAGGCAAAATACAAGCCGCGTTCAATATCTTGAAAAACATTGATGACAGACACAAAGATCTCCTTAATTGGTACGATCTGGCTTTTCTAAACAAAATTTCCAACTCGTTGCACGACCGGGAGTACAGTAATTGGAGGGAATTTCCTAGGCGCGTTTTTCTAGAGGATGAAGCAGGTGACATGCTTAGGTGAATACCGTTTGAAATTTGCGAAACTGAAACTTTTTTGCTGACATGACGAGGTTTCTATTAATCTTCCTACAGCTAAGGTATTGTCAATGAGTATCAAGCTGAAAGAGATCGAGAAACCGTTTAAGACAATCTAAGGCAATGTACCACATCGACCAATAAAACACTCCGACCTGACCTGCGTTCGCAACCTCTGCTATCGGACCAAAATTCAGGCACCGAAATGTCCACAGAGACGATTTGACTGGCATTGAAACAAAAGGTATGTTTTTTCAAGACGAGCATGCGCTAAAACACTCTTCGCGCTACAGCTATCAACGATCACTGCAAAAGCTGAATCGCTACTGAAGAGCCAAGCAGTATTGTTATTACCATTCAATTGGTCTGAATTAAATTCAGTTTCACTGCTTTCTCAAATGCACAAAATGTAGTGCCTAATGTGCACTATGTATTTTTTAAAATCAATTACTTAGGCACTTCAATCGTCGTTGTCAACGTAACGGATAGGCTGGATTAGCCTAGGTTTTAATTCGGTCCAAATCCACCGACCCAGATTGGGCTGGAATAGGCTATCGCGTCGTTAGCTTGGAGTACACGGACGTAGTAATAGTCACCTTGTTTGTCGCTCGTATCAATGACTTCAAAGCGAACATGCTTTTCACCATTTTGTCGAACTTTTCTCAGCGTCACGGAATCGGTATATCCAACCAAAGTTAGAGTTTGATGGATCTTACCGTGCTGGAAATTTTCGAATGACAAAGTGAGATTAGATTCTGGCACTGCTTGTGCTCGCCGGTATTTCGGCGGGCCCCCACCAGTTTCTCTCGTGGCATTGAGCGCAAACTCAAGAGTCGTATCGTGGGACACATTCGACAGCTGAAGCAATATCGATCTTACGTTCCCTCGCGTCGATGTGGCAAAATCTATCCCATCGGGTTGTAGTTCAAAATTCTCACCGGCTTGTTCGTCGGTACGCATACCGTGTACTTCTGTCAATTCCGCGTTAGTTACTTCTAGGTTACCTGCCCAATGTCGCCAACCTCTTGGGTTGTCATATTGATGGTACGGCTGAGATTTTGACTCAAACACAAGCTGGTATAAACCGTCCGAAGGTTGCGTCTGTTCAGTCTCGGTGCGATAGTCTTTAGTCCAGAACTCTTCGCCATTTTTTATGACTGAGATCACGTCAATCGGGGCAGTCCCGATCACCTCGCCACTAATTTGTCGATCTTGAGCAAACACTGTGCGTTGGCCCATGGAAGCACCGTTCAGATCAACATCTAGGATGATCCTATCTCCAGTAGTGGCGTAAGCTGACAAATCTTTCATGGCGTCGAAAATTCCATCGCGAGTCTTCTCCTTTGCGACGACTGCACCTAGGCCACCAATTTGTGACAGACTCCCACCTCTCGGTTTGCTATAGCCAGGTTGTGCTAAGTGATTGTCGCTCGCTGCAGTAAATCCCACTTGATGTCCGTTTTGCAGGTACATTCGACCAAACCACTCGAAAGTGCCATGCTGGGACAGAATTTCTACCAGCGGTTCTAAGTCTGGATCACTTAGTCGGTAATCACCTGGCTGGTGAGCATGCGGGATCACGATTACATCTAACGGATCGTGGTGTTGTCGCAGTCCGAAGTAGAGCTTGGTCAGTGAACCATGTGTTTGTGCTGGGATTCGTTTTCGTCCTTCTGCGGTGCGGAATAGGACGTTGTGGTGACCACCTTGGAGATTTTGAACGGTCCATTCATAGCCGAGATAAGCAATAAATTCATCGTCACTATATTCCTCCACATTGGTGATGAGCTTGTTCCATTCACTGTCGTCCATCCAGATATCGTGTTCACTGTGAGTGACGTAATCCAATCGAGCATCTTCTTTAGCCCATCGCATGAGCTGGTCGGATGAACCTATTCCTTCTGCAAAGCCGGAATGAGCGTGCGTATCACCCCAATAGATGTATCTTGCTGGATTTTCCTCTACCAGAATCGGGTTTCCTTCTCCGCTGAAGTCACCGCCTACAACAAAGGGATAGTAAACACCTGGTGTAAGTAAGCCATCTAGCCGCACTACCGATATCGCTTCGTTCTGAGATTGAACTTCTGCTACTTGCTCGTCATTTAGATAGAGAATCCAATCAGGTATTTCTGATGTTGCTCTATTGAAATATGCGTCCTGCGCTCGTATTGAGATCTCAAATGTTTCTCCTGCTTTCACGACCGAAGGTGCAAACACACGTACTCCGGCAATATCCGCACCAGTTACTTCAACCGATGGGATGGGTAGCGAATAGAGTGCTCTTGAATCGTCTAAAGCAACATACAGCGGAAATGGTGTGAAGTCACTCGAGGTATCAGACATTCGTATCCCCGGAGATCCTTGACTGGTATCGCCGTAGGTGATCGTTACCGTGTCTCCTGTTTGTAGCGTACCGGATTCAACACGAAAATAGGGCACTGGCAACGCCCCTCGGAATCCCCCGTGCATGCCTCCCATCTGGTAGGTATCTTGATACAGATCTACGTTGGGATTACTGGTGACGACCGAAACATAGTTGGGAGCTTCAGGCTCATCGTATTGATATCTACCGACACCGTTCATGATGTGCCGACCAATGACTAGGCCACCACCCGCTTCAATTGCTTTTGTGCCGACTACATAAGTCTGGATGAGAGTTCCGTATTCGTTGGCTTTGAATGGACTACCCTCTGACATAAGGTGACCGATTGCATTTGGGTCGGTCTGCATCATCGCCAGTTCACGAATATAGTGGTCCATAGCGCTAAATTGACTGGGTCTTCGTCTACTGGGATAGGCGAGGATACTAGAGACATTCTGGGTTAGGTTTACTGGTACATAACCATCGTTAAGCGAAAACTCATTTACCCATCGCCACACCTCACGAGCGCGTTCTTCAGCATTGGCTACACTCGTCGGTTCAGACTGAACAGCGTCGAATAACGCTTGTTGATAATTCTTCAATGGTGTACCTTCGGCGTTTAAATCGGTACCGAATGCACCACAGCAAGCAACTATGGTGAATAGAGCTACTACTTTTACTGGCCAAGTCTTCATGATTTGAGAAATAAAAAGATGAGTTATGAATGGTTATGGTGAAGTAACTTAAGTAAGTTAAATCAAATCTTTAGATTAAAAATGTCAGTGTTTAACCAAATAGAAAGACTCTATCTGAAATCAGAACTTGACCTACATCAAGAACACTGAATTTTTATAATACTCTGCCACTTTTGAGTTGGTAGATTTATGGGTAGAAAACCTCGTGCGGCGACCGAAACATCGCCGGAAAAGTCTCGCGCAGCGATTCAGACTGATGTTTCAAAATTTCTAGCTGAAGGCGGAAAAATCAAAACTGTGAAGCCCGGAGAAACAGGCCAAGACGAAAAAAATCGCAGTAAACATATCGTCATTTCGCGAAAGGATGATTAACCGCGGACCGCAACTGCGTTCGCAAGCTCTTCTAGACACCGCTCGGTGTCTTCCCAACCAAGACAAGCATCAGTAATACTCTGTCCGTAGGTGAGATTTGTGCCATTGCCAATGGACTGATTTCCCTCAACCAGGTGACTCTCGATCATGACACCCATGATTGTCTCTGACCCAGCTTTCAACTGCTCACAGAGATCGGTGCAGACAGCCTTTTGTCGGACGTGATCTTTCTCAGAATTAGCATGACTCATGTCGATCATGATTCTGTTAGTGACATCTGACTTTTCGAGTAACTGTTTCGTACTCTCGACCGATGCTGCATCGTAATTAGTCGAGCCGCCCCCTCCACGTAAAATCACATGGCAATCGGGATTGCCTTTGGTTTGGAAAATCGCTGAGTGCCCTTCTTTGGTCACAGACAAAAACATATGCGAGTGATTGGCAGACTTCACTGCGTCCACCGCGATTTGTACGTTTCCGTGTGTGCTGTTCTTAAAACCTACCGGGCAAGATAAGCCTGAGGCTAACTGGCGGTGTACTTGACTCTCTGTTGTCCTCGCCCCAATCGCACTCCAGGTGATGAGATCGCCAAGGTACTGTGGCGTAATCGGATCTAGATATTCCGTACCAATCCCTAATTCCAGATCGGTTATGTCAGAAACCAGTTGCCTTGCTACTTTCAGCCCTTCGTTTATGTCATACGAGTTGTTCAGGTGAGGATCGTTGAGTAGCCCTTTCCATCCTACTGTAGTTCGCGGTTTCTCAAAATAGACGCGCATGACAATACAAAGGCTGTCTTTGTAGGTTTTGCTTTGTTCCGACAATTTTTCTGCATATTCCATCGCAGACTTTGGATCGTGGATCGAGCAGGGTCCTACGATGCACAGCAGACGTTCATCTATTCCATGAACTATTGAGCTTGCTTCTAGTCTTTTACTGTAGACGAGGGTCGAAGCTTTTGGGTTGAGTGGGATCATGGAAGTTAGCTCGTTTGGAGCGAGAACTTCCTCCAATCCGGCGATCCGGACATCGTCAGTTGTGTATTGCATGCCTTTCTTTAGGATTAAAGTGGTTGGGAGGGCGGATTATTGTAAAGGTGAACTGTGAATAAAGATTCAATCGCGTATCTTCAAGCGATTGGGATCGATGTTTGGCTTCGGAAAGATCAGATCAAAACAGAAGCACTTCGAGAAGAGACACACGAAGCTGAGAAGCAACCTAGTTATGACTTTCAGCCTGTTCGACCACCCAAGCCTTCAAGAACGCAACAACGCAAGGTTCAGCCAGAGGTTGCACAGAAACCTGTCACACCACAAGGAGAACCTCAGAACATTGATCTTTGGTTCCTTAGTTTTGGAAAGATGGCGGTTTTGGGACACGATATACAACCTTCGTTATATCGATCACTCCAGGATATTTCCTTCTTCCTGAATAACTATTCTCAGCCTAAGCAACAAAACGATCGCTGGGTTTGGCCGACAATAGGGACGCAAAATACTCACCCAATCACTTCGCACGAGATAAAGGGTTTTCACGTTTGGTTGAAGACAAGAATGAGAGGCAAGGTGTTACTGTTCCTCCTTAAGGACAAAATGACTGAGATCATGATGGATGAGTTCAATCCCGATATCACAGTCATAAATCTCGACGGGAAACCGTTCACGAAAGAGCAGAAGGTCGATCTATGGGCAAAACTGTGCAAGATCCAGACCTAAATATCCATCGGATGAATCGACAGATGCTCGACTCCGTGATGTATGTCGAGCGTCGAGCCTATGATTTCGGTTGGAGACGTGATTCGTTTCAGAATTGTCTGGACTTGGACTTCGAGTGCTGGGTTGTTGAGAGTGGCAACCAATATCCACCTTTTACCGTCGCTCATGCGATTTTGTCTGTGGTCGTTGATCAAGCGGAGCTTCTAAATCTGACGGTAGATCCAAACTGGCAACATCGTGGACTCGGTCGAACCTTACTTAAGCATATGGTAAGTAGAGCAGAAATTCAGGGTGCTACTTTCATAACACTGGAAGTAAGAAAGTCGAACTACAAGGCAATGAATCTTTACGATTCACTCGGTTTTAAGCAAGTAGGCATTCGAAAAGACTACTACCAATCCAATCGCGGCCGCTCGAGAGAAGATGCGTATGTAATGCGTCTAGAGTTCTGTCAGCGAACCTCTACAAAATTGACGAACTAGCGTCTCGAAATAAAACGCAATTTGATTAAACACCACGTCGATTTTCCATGTCGGAGTAGGTGTCACGCGAAAAATGAACAAGAACCTAGAAAACAGGAGATGATTAATGACTAAGTACCTCGCAGACTACACACCGTATCCATTTGATCTCAAAACCACAAACTTACGGTTTGAGATCGGAGAGGAGAGTACTGTCGTCCAGTCCAAGCTTTCGCTCCATAAAAAGAGTGATTCGGAGACGAGCTCAATTTCACTTGATGGCAAAAATCTCGAGTTTATTTCCGTGAAGCTGGATGGTCGTGAACTGTCTGGCAATGAGTTCAGTGTCTCTGACGAGGAACTTACGATCTTCGACGTACCGGACCAATTTGAACTGGAGATCAAGAATCGAATCTTCCCGGCGGAGAATCAAACGAAAGTCGGGCTATACACCTCCAACGACGTTCTAGTCACGCAATGTGAAGCCGAGGCATTTCGGAGCATTACCTACTATCCGGATCGCCCAGATGTCCTATCAAAGTTCAATGTGACGATTTGTGCTGACTCAGCAAAATACCCCTCGTTGCTCTCAAATGGCAACAAGATTTCCGAACGCAAATTGGATAACGGACTTACTGAAGTCTCATTTGAGGATCCTTTTCCAAAACCGAGTTACTTATTTGCTTTGGCGGCAGGGAAGTTCAATCAACTGGATGACGAATTTGTAACTAGGTCTGGACGGCAAGTACATCTCACGATTTTTTTAGAAGGTCGTGATCCAGAGACTGGTCAATGGGCGATGGACAGTCTGAAACGATCCATGGCTTGGGACGAGCAGGTGTACGGTCGCGAATACGATTTGGATCGATTCAATATAGTCGGAGTGGATCACTTTGTCTTCGGCGCAATGGAAAACAAAGGTTTGAATGTGTTTAACAACACGGTTTTGCTTGCCACTCCCGATATAGCGACAGATATGAACTATCGACGCATCGAAACCGTGATCGCACACGAGTACTTCCATAACTGGTCAGGTGACCGAGTGACCTGCAGGGACTGGTTCCAACTCTGCCTGAAGGAAGGCTTTACTGTAATGCGGGATACTCACTTTTCAGCTGACATGAACGGTAGCGCGGTTAAATACACCGAAATGGCAGAAGATCTTCGGCAGACTCAATTTCCTGAAGATCGTGGACCGAGTGCGCACGCAGTCCGACCTTCAGAGTACGAAACGATCAACAACTGCTATACGCGTACGATTTACGACAAAGGTGCTCAGATTGTTCGCATGCTCAGTATTTTGCTTGGTCCCAAAACGTGGCGAGAAGCTACGGATCTGTATTTTTCAAGATTCGATGGTCAGGCAGTAACGGTCGAAGACTTCTTACAGGTGGCTGAGGAAGTATCCGGGCGCGACCTAAGCCAGTTTGGTCGGTGGTATACACAAGCAGGCAACCCTATTGTCCGGGTGACTGAGAAGGGGGAGTTCGGTGAGAGAGAGCTAGTTGTCGAGCAACGAACACTACCCACAAGAGATCAGCAAGAAAAATCACCGCTTCACATACCTTTTGCGATTGGCGTCGTCGATAGTCAGCAGAAACTACTTCGAACCCATGCTGGCTCGAATGGTGTCGCAGTGCACCCAGATACCGACGCAGGATTTGCAGGTCCTACTGAAGACGGTTCGCTGGTGTTTGACTTAACTCAAGACAAGCATCTACTCAAATTTAAGAATGTACCAGATTCCGCGCAGTTCAGCGTGCTACGAGGCTTCTCAGCTCCGGTTACCCTTCGTTACGAAAACGAAGATCCGATTGCCAGATGGAAAGATATTGCGATCAATGACACCGATGGCTTCAATCGGCAGGAAGCATCTCAGTCGTTAATGTTGTCGTCAATCGGTGAGAACTCTTCGACTTCGCGTAAAGCACTGAGCGATGTCACCCAAAAGCTCCTTGAACGGGTCCTCCATACAAAGGATTCTGAAATTCAGGAGTTGATCACAATGAACCTTCAGATTCCTGGTGAATTGCAGGTGCTAAATCAATATCCAGGTAAGGATTTAGATGACCTCATCGTTCGACGGGACGCGCTGTTAGAGCAGTTGGCAGACGAGAATAGAGAACTCGTACTCAGTTTACTGAAGAAAAATCAGGTGGGCGAGGAACTACCGTATGTACCTGATAACGCTTCTATGGCACGAAGAGGGCTCGTTCAACTAGCACTACATTACCTTCGACATGCGTCGGAATGCCCGGACGAGATCACGCCTCAGATTCTCCGCGAACACTACGACAACGCGAATAATCTGACCGATCGAGGGACGTATCTTTCGGCGTTATTGGAACAAGACCTTTCAAGTATTGAAGAGCGCTTCGGCTTGCTCGAGGACTTCTACGCAAAGTGGAGTCACGATAGTCTCTTGATTGATCGTTGGTATCAAATGCAGGCAAGATCTAGAACTCTGGGAACGCCATCGAAAATCGTGGAACTATCCAGTCGAGAACCGGACGAGGAGAAATCGCCGAATAGGGTCAGCTCGTTATGGGGTAGCTGGAGTTCAAATGTCGTTCACTATCACCACCGCGATGGCAAAGGCTACGAATTACTCGCTGAAACAATCGTGAATTGGGATGCCAGAAGTCCACAGGTTGCCGCAAGACTGGTTAGTCCGTTTGTACAGTGGCACAAATTCGACCAACATCGCCAGAGGTTGATGAAAGTCCTGCTAGAAAACATGCAGCAAAACACAAAATCTGTGGATGTGCAAGACTTAATCCGCAAGAGTCTTGAGTTTGAGCCGCCAAAAGATCACTTTTAGACAGTACTCAAGCTCCCACTCCTAGAATTTGTTGTTTTGTCGTCCGTAGGCTGATTTTTCTCTTGAATTCTGAAGTAGAACGCCGCCGTACGTTCGCCATTATTTCTCACCCAGATGCTGGGAAGACTACAGTCACAGAGAAACTCTTACTCCTGGGAAACGCAATCAAATTAGCAGGTACTGTCAAGGCTAAAAAGTCAGGGAGGAAAGCGAAATCTGACTGGATGAAAATGGAACAGGAACGCGGTATTTCCGTCACAACGTCGGTTATGCAGTTCCTATACCAAGGTTATACAGTGAACCTGCTAGATACGCCTGGTCATGAAGATTTCTCAGAAGACACGTATCGGACCTTGACGGCTGTGGATTCCGCGGTCATGATCATTGACGCTGCCAGAGGTGTTGAGCAAAGAACTCGCAAACTCATGGACATTTGTCGTATGCGCGACACTCCAATCATGACGTTCATCAACAAACTGGATAGGGAGTCACTAGAACCACTGGAACTCATTGAGCAGATCGAAGAAGAACTGAACATTGAATGTGTTCCCATGACGTGGCCCGTCGGTTCAGGTCGTAGCTGGCAAGGCACATATCACTTGGCAGAAGATCGATTCTCGTTATACGAGCGAGGACATGCATCAGAGCTACATGAATATCAATCCATTCACGGATTAGAAAGTACTGAAAGTAAAGAATGGTTAGACGGCAGTCACGAAGACTATATTGAGGAGATTGAACTCGTTCGAGAAGCTGGGCATGATTACTGTCCCGGGAAATTTGCCGCAGGTCATCAAACGCCAGTGTTTTTCGGTTCAGCACTTCAAAATTTTGGAGTAGATCAACTCCTCAGCGAATTTGTCAGAGAAGCACCGCCACCTCAACCCAGAGAGACTCGCGAACGGTTTGTGGCGCCGAAGGAAGATGGATTCTCCGGTTTCGTCTTCAAAATTCAAGCCAATATGGATCCCAAACATCGTGACCGAATAGCATTCATGCGGATCTGTTCTGGTGCATACAGCAGAGGTATGCGAATGCGACATGTACGGTTGAATCGAGACATTCGTGTGTCTGATGCAGTCACATTTATGGCTGGCGAACGCACAATGGCAGAAACGGCCTACCCGGGGGACATTATTGGCCTTCACAATCACGGCACGATAAGAATAGGAGATTCGTTTTCCGATGGTGAGAAAGTGGCATTCTTGGGCGTGCCAAACTTTGCTCCTGAGCTGTTCAAACGCGTCCGCATTCAAGACCCTCTCAAGTCAAAAAAGCTCAATTTAGGCATCAAGCAGCTGTCCGAAGAGGGTGCGACTCAAGCCTTTTTTCCGATTAATAGCAATCAAGTTATTGTCGGCGCTATCGGTACTCTTCAATTTGACCTGGTCGCATTCCGGCTTGCGCAAGAATACGGCGCAGACTGTATTTACGAACCCAGCAATATTTACACGGTCAGATGGGTTAAGTCTGATCACCCTGCCGATTTCCTCGAATTTAGACGCAAAGCCGCAGATCAATTAGCATTAGATGGTGACGATCAATTGACCTTTCTTGCAACATCCCGAGCAAATCTGCAACTTGCTGAAGAAAAATGGCCCACCATCCAGTTCAAAGACAGTCGTGAACATAACACGCACTAGTCTCTCAGATTGCCTTGGCTAGCACATTCGACTCCGAACTCCCGCAATCCAAAACGCTGGCTAAGTGGGTTGCCAGCTCAGATCAGGACCTGTTTAAAGGTGGGTGCATCGTCGCTCGGATCATAAATGAAAAAGCGAATATAGATTGGGCGTCCGCTGAGTTGCAGAGGTTGGTCTCCGAAATTCGTCGGTTGAACGCTGATGGCATTCTCGAAACAATGGCTTCTCAAGGGTATAAGAATGACAAAAGAGATCCAATGAGGCCTGAAGCAAACCAAATTGACTATGTGCTCCGACGAAAGAAAGGTATACCAATTTCATTTGGGTTAATTATCATGTGCCTTGCTGATAGGGTGGGTGTCGGATACCATGGTGTCAATTTCCCTGGTCACTTCTTAATTACTCTTGACGAAAAGCTGGTGGATCCCCTCAGTTTCCAGTATGTTGACTATGACAAGCTTCGTCAGATAGCCGATGCACAAAAACTAGGTGACGAAGTCCTGTTGGAACCGTGTATGAACCATGAAGTCATCGGGCGAATGATCTTCAATTTACAGATAATCGCTATGGACTTAATGGATTTGGAACTTGCATTGGATCTCAATGAATATATGGGCACGGTGTTGCCAAACTCATTTCAAGTACCGCTGACACGATCTGATATCTGGATCGGCTTGGATGACTATGACGAAGCGAAAATCCAGTGTGGTAAAGCGCTAGCGATGGCACCCAACGATGAGATTGCTGATTTCATCCAGCAACGTATTACTCATTTAGAACAGAAAGATTCGAACAGCGACTTCAACTAGCCTGTTCTTTGCTTTGAACAGAACCTAGATCGATTCGTAGGGATTCTCGACGTTCAAATCGACTGAGTGTTCATACCCAGGCACTTGAATCGACGTACTAGATAGTCCGAGGTCTTCGCCCTCTATCACGCCGTCATCGAATCGATAGATAGGCTTCGGTATGCTCTTGGTAGCCAGTGCGTCGTACTCTGTAGCCTGCACAAGCGTGTTTTCACGTCTTTTTTCAGCTTTGAGGAGTACATGTGCACCATGACGTTTCTTGAGAATACGTTTCGTAACTTCGGGAGATAACAGTACGCCAGTTGCATTGTTTCCGCCGAAGCCTTTGGAATTCACAAATGCAATGTCGATCGAAGAGGGGTCGACTTCCAAATGTTCTGGAGCGATACGGAGATTGTCAGCATATACATCGTCTGCAATGTGATCAATCGTTGCGATCCCTGGAATCACGCCATGAGTCCATGTTCCCAGTGCTGACGTTATCTGATCACCAGATGCTGGAGCGAGGGTGTGACCAAGATATGCTTTGATTGCGGCGACCGGCCATTTTTCGATACCAAAATGTTTCGCCATGGAATCCAGAATGTGAGACTCGGTGACTCGATTCTGTGGTGTCCCCGTACCGTGTGCATGAATAAATGTCTTAGTTTTTACTGCCTCTTCTCCGATGATAGCGCGACTTAAACCTAGTGCTTTACCGACAGTGAGATAGTTTCCTACACCGGGGCCTGGAATTGACTTCTTTATGCCGTCTGCATTCACGAATACATCTGCGACACCAGCGTAAATATTCGCACCGACTTCCAATGCTAGTTCATCATCCATTAGCACGAGGTAGGTTCCTGCTTCCGCAACGGTAAATCCTGCATTGCTTGAAAAGGGCCTGCATGCACGTCGATTATTAACGGTTTTTGAACCGTCTAGTTTCATTAGGACAGAGTCTTCGGCTAGGGCTCGCATTGTGCGATATGCTTCGACCAATTCCGGCGTGACAGGTGCTTCCGCGCTTCCCACGATCGCAAGTCTTTTACCGCGATGACGAATCTCATCGATTCCCTGACGTAGGTTATAGAGGAAAGTGGCACACGCACCGATCATTCCTCCTGTGGATCCCAGTCCGCCAAGCACATAAGCATTGATAAAGTCAGCGGGCATCTCTGGCAAACTTAGCGCAGCCTGCTTCGATGTGGGACGCTTACCCAAGAACGGCGCTTGAAGTAATCCACCAGCTCCTTCAGTATCGAGTTGACCCATTGCACTACCTGCGTACACCGCTACTTGGTCGGGTTGTATCTTTGAATAGATAAAGTCCCAATCGAGTCCAGTAGATCGAATCGCATCGGATCCGCCAACGATGGCTAATTGAAGTGCGCGTGGATGATTACGGGACTCGTAGGAACTTCCTGGGTCGAACCCAGTCGGGAGTTGACCAGCTGAACTAACTCGACTGACTTGAGTATCTCGTATCAGAACTTGCTGACTTTGCGGTACCTCAACCACCACACATTTGTTGTCCGTCTGGGTCGTCTTCCAAGCTTCTGGAACGACCTTCGGCATGTCAGTCACAGGAATGCGGAATCTCAACGGTTCATTGTCGATACCTTCAAGATTTACCACTCGATGACAATCAGTCGCGTCCGGGTCCCAAAGTTCGATACGTCGAATCAGTGTGTGGTCATTGATGTACTGACGTGTTGCTGGCTTAGCAGGATTGTCCTGTAATCCCATTAGAGTCGCGAGAGACTGATAGGTATTGTTGCGGTCTTCTTCACCAATGGCGTCAATGACGGTTCGGCGATATGAATGGTGGAACGAGATCCTACCTGCTGGGTTGAAACCTCCAAAACCAACGATTACTGGTAGCTTCATTGGCATTTTTGAGTCTCTTTACTTAATCAACGATCAGGGGCGTTCAATAGCGATGGCTGTAGACTCACCACCGCCGATACACAAAGCGGCAATTCCTCGTTTTTTATTATGTCGTTTGAGTGCATGTGCAAGAGTCACGATAAGACGTGCGCCAGTCGAACCAATGGGATGGCCTTGTGCACATGCGCCACCGTAGATATTGACTTTTTCGGGGTTTAGTCCGAGTTCGGATGTTGCCAACATGGTCACCATCGCGAACGCTTCATTGATCTCAAACAGGTCTACGCTATCTCGGTCCCAACCAGTCTTTTCAAATAGTTTTTGAATCGCACCAACAGGAGCTATCGTGAACTTAGACGGATGAATGGCGTTAGTTGCATACGCAACGATTCGAGCAAGAGGCTCTTCGCCATTTGCCTCGACGACCTGCTCATTGGCTAGTACCAGTGCGGATGCACCGTCCGAGATGGAGCTTGCATTCGCTGCGGTGATTGTTCCGTCACGCGCAAAAGCGGGTCGCAGGGTTGGAATGCGATCTACTTTTGACTTTCTCGGTTGCTCATCTTCGGAGAGTTCCTCGAAAGGTTCAATTTCAGTCTGTAGACTGCCATTTTCCATCGCCGCTAGTGCTTTCTTGACCGAATTGATCGCAAACTCATCCATTGCTTCGCGGGTAAGTTGGTGTCGGTCCGCAGTGTCTTGCGCGAAGCTACCCATTGATTTGCCGGTTTCTGCATCTTCAAGACCATCCGTGAACATCGTGTCGTGAAACTCCGCGTGTCCCATTCGCAGTCCAGCCCTGGCTTTGGGTAGGATGTACGGCGCGTTGGTCATACTTTCCATACCACCAGACACGACCACATTAGCGTTGCCGAGTTCGATCTGATCAAAACCTAACATCGTGGCTTTCATGCCGGAACCGCAAACTTTGTTAACCGTTGTCGCGGGAACTTCATCTGGCAACTGTGCCTGACGCATCGCTTGACGTGCTGGTGCTTGTCGCAAACCGGCACTGACCACATTTCCCATTAACACTTCATTGACGGAACTAGGATCAAGTCCCGAGTTCGATAATGCCGCACTGATCGCATGGGCTCCTAATTCAGGAGCAGTTTTCTTTGCTAGTGATCCTTGGAAGCTACCGACAGGGGTGCGTTTGGCTGATAAAACGTAGGTACTCATTGACTTTTTTTATTTCCTGTTTCTATTGATTAGTTCTGCAAAGTTGCACGGTCTAAAAGACTCGTCCAGCTGGTGGCGAATTATTTTTTCCCAACCTGTCCGGCAACCATTGTTACTACCGGGTAAAGCAAAGATTACTGTATCGTTTGCAAGTCCCGCGACCGCCCGAGACTGGATCGTAGAACTGCCTATTTCTTCGATCGATACGTACCGAAACATTTCTCCAAAACCTTCTATGACCTTGTCAAAAAGTGGAGTCAATGCTTCTGGTGTCGAATCTCGACCACTAAAGCCAGTACCGCCGGTAGATACTACGACATCTACGTTTGAGTCTGCGATCCAGTTTGAAACCACCGCACGAATCTGGTAAATGTCATCTTTTACGATGGATCTCCCATACAGATTATGTCCATCTTTTAGCAACAGATTTGCAAGTAGCTCTCCCGACGTATCGGTTTCGGTTGTACGTGTGTCGGATACAGTCAGGACTGCGATGGATAGGGACAATTTAAAACTTTATAGCGGTGTAGGTAAGAGACAGGTGCTAACAAGCGCGAAGTAACTAATTTTAAGTGTGTGAACAAGCACTAACGATTCTTGAGAATTTCCTTGACGACAAGACAAAAAGTAACGAGAAACTTCAGTAGGGGAATTGGATTTGCTGCAGGATTGAGAACTTGATGCTAGGTACGGAACAAGCGTATGCAGTCCCTTGTAGAATGAGGCTGATGTTGGATAAACTCGATTTCTTGATGTCTAATTCTCTGTGCTATTTCCTCTTCCTAGACACCTAAACGATCCAATACCTAAATAGACGAGAATGTGGTGTTCACCGCCGGACGTCTTCAATTCTTATCCTTTTATTACAAAAAAGTAAAGAGACCCAAAGTTTTTCCTAGCCTGTAGCGGAATATCTCTGCGTCCACACCGACCAAGCAATCTCTCGAATCTATCTGTTAGAACCTATGGCTGAACCCCAAGTCGCAGACAAGAGTCTGTTTCTTCAAGCAGAACAGTTTGCTCACGAGTTCAATCTCTTTCCATCAGCAGACCCAGACTCAGACTTCCGGGTCAAAGGCTTAGTATCTGCCACTCACATCAGAGAGCAGTTACAGCTTTTAAAAAATCTAGACATCGATAGTTATATTGAGTCCGCGGTTAGTCCCGCGGAAATGCCGGGTCGCCAGAATGCCGTTGCGGTTGCACACCAGCTCGGCAAGATCCTGGAACGTGATTCTGATGGTCCTTATTTTGAAGCACTCATCGATATGGTGTTTCCGGCTGGCGTGCGAACAGTCGCGTTTATCGTGCAGGATCGACGCCATCGGAACGGCGAATGGATGCCAGAACACCACTACCGCGCATCTGAATTTGCAAAAAGATGTGCAAAACAAAGACTTCCAATTGTTTCCTTCATGGATACCCTAGGTGCTGCCGGGGATGAAATTGCAAATAGGAATAACCAGGCACACAACATTTCCCGACTGATCGCAGTCATGTCGGACGTTGACGTACCGAATTTAGGCATCATATTTGGGATCGGTTACTCAGGCGGAGCTATCCCACTCGCGGCTAGCAACATGATCCTGTCAGTTCGAGACGGTGTCTTCTCTACGATTCAGCCTCGCAGTTTGGCCAGCATCGCGCGGCGATTGAATCTCTCCTGGCAGGAATGTGCAAAACACATTGGGATTTCTGCTTACGAACTCGCTGAGCAGGGGAACATCGACGGAATCATTGATTACACACCCTCAGAACCGGAAAATCTAGAAAACTTACGAAAAGCAATCACCACAGGAATTACCTCTGTAGAAGCCAGCGTCGCGCAATTCGTACGTCAGGACGACTCATTCCTCAAGAGTTACGGATCGACAGTCCATCGATTTCTGAACCCATCGTCAGAGTTAAAGAGAATCGAAGAAGCAGGAGATTTTGCGGCGCACGACAATACCACTGAATTCGCTAACATCTTTGGTGAGGCCTATCGATATCTGCGGTACCTCCGCGTTCGTCGACGTATTAAAGCAACAAGTAGCAATCAGTTCGGACGATTGTCTGAGCAACAGGTGCTACCAGAGGGTGAACTCGCTAAACGAATTGATCGAGATCGAAGAAAGACGTTCCTGAAGTGGATTGAAGACCCAGATCGAGTACTGTACGACGACACGCTCCGAGCGACTTGGCGGACCTACATAAACCGTCGGAAATCTCGTGACGAGGAAACATCCCGTATTGAACAGTTTTTACGTGTGGATCATGAAAAGAACTATCAGACCGCACGCACCGAACTGCTGTTGCAGGTAACCACCTACTTATACAACCACTGGAAGACGAATGCAACTGCCAACCTTGAATTATTGGGCGACTTCCTGTCAGAACCAGACGACATTGAACTGCTAGTCAGGAAGAATCAGCTTCCTGCTCCTGAAGACTTGGTTGAGTCAATACAAACCAACGAAAAACTGAATCACGTATTGCGGGACCACTTCTCTTTTGAAGGGAAGAAACTGTTGCTCGGTGGCCTGAGTACACCTGAGATCATTCCAAGGGAGCAATTACGTAGCCAGTTAGTTACAGAACTAAATCTGGCCATAACGGGAAGCAAACTTCCTTGGCGTGGAAAAGCCGCCTCAGGAAGATCGTTGATTCTGAAAAATCGACAGTGGCTTGATAAGTCTCTTGAGGGTCACATCCTCTCCGATGTTGAGAACACTGTAGCCGATGACGAAAGAGATGTTTCAGTGTTGGATGTGCTCAAGAATGGCGAACTCTATCGTGATTTTCTGTCTGAAATTGAGAACATCCGAATCTTCGATGCACTCTACGACGCCACATTGGATCAATTGAACACCATTGCAGATGAAGCGAGTCGGAGCCAAGCACTCAGTAAACGAACAACGAAAACGTTCTATGACCGTCTATTTGACGAAGTACTACCAAATGTCGTTGGTAAAGAGCGAGCCGAGGCAAACCGTACGGCACTGAAGAGCAGATTTGAGTCTTGGTTTCTGAATTTGAGCTCGATGCGTGGCTCGAAAAAGTTCTATATCGTCGTTGAAGAATGGAAAGGCAAACAAAAACCAAAGAGTACAGAAATGAAAAGTAGATTTGTTTTTTTTTTTTTGAATTTGAGCCCGATGGGTGGAAAAAAAAAGTTCTATATCGTCGTAAAAGAATGAAAAAAGAGCCTATTTACTCACCTTTCCGATACCTTGTTTGTTGTCGTCAGGACATTCTTCTCCTCGCTACTGGTTTCATACTTCCGAAGTGAGCGGGAAAATCATCGCTATAGCGGTAAGATCGTACCGTTCACGATTGGCCGTAAAAAAGATTTTTGGTATCGACTAGAAGTCGCATACCGAGACCTGCGCCTTCAAGACGTTCTCAATGACTTTAAACGTCAAGGTCGAACCGGTGCACAAGGCTTTATTGACATGTTCTTCAACGATTTTGAGGAGCTTTACAAGGATCGAATAAGTAGCAATCCTTGTGATTTTCCAGGTTTTCGTTCATCCATTGAGACTGCACTGGACCGTGAGCAATGTCCTTGTGGTGTCATCGCAGGTCGTGGCCGGTTTGTTACCGACAAAGGCGAGTGGGATGTAGGCGCGTTGATCTCTAATGCTGGTTTTCAGGCAGGCGCTTTTGATATGGCAAGCGCGGAGAAATTTTGTCGCCTTTTAGTCCGTTGTGCGGAAGATCGTGTGCCTTTGATTTGCTTCATTTCATCAGGTGGAATGCAGACGAAGGAAGGAGCTGGTTCGTTGTTTTCCATGGCCGCGGTGAATGATCGCATTACGCAATTCGTTCGTGAATTTGGGCTCCCTGTAATCATCTTTGGCTACGGTGACTGTACGGGTGGTGCACAAGCAAGTTTTGTCACTCATCCGTTGGTCCAAACCTACTATTTTTCCGGTACCAGCATGCCTTTTGCAGGTCAATTGGTTATTCAGAGTAACCTACCTCTAGACTCGATTATTTCCAACTATCTTGCTACGGTAGATGGTGCGATGCAGGGGCTTGTCAAGCATCCGCTGATGCCCGAACTTGACGACGAACTGAGGAAAGTTCATAGCGAAATCCCAGTTCCAAGTAGCTCCGTATCTGACGTTGTTGAAAATGTGCTGTCAGGTCAGATTGATCGGGAAAACGCCATTGCAGAAGTTAATCGAGTAGAAGCCGATGAAAAGGCTCTATATCAACCTGTTAAGAGAGTATTGGTTCATGCTCGTGGCTGTGCGGCATCCAAGGTAGTTAAGATCGCCCAGCAAAACAAGATTCAGGTCGTACTGATTCAGTCTGACCCAGATGAGGATTCAGTGGCCAGTAGCCTGCTGACGAAACGCGATCGACTAATCAGCATTGGTGGAAGTACACCAGACGAGAGTTATCTGAACGCACATTCGGTACTTGCGGTCGCACAAAACGAAAAAGTCGATTCCTTACATCCGGGAATTGGTTTTCTATCTGAAAGCAGTCAGTTTGCGAGTCTAGTCAGAGCTCGAGGCATCAATTTCATTGGCCCCCCAGTGAGCAGTATGGAAACGATGGGGAACAAATCCAACGCCATCAATACTGCAATGCGAATGAACGTACCGGTCGTGCCAGGTTCGCACGGTATAGTCACAGAAATTGAGACGGCAGTGGAAATTGCAGAAAATGCCGGCTATCCAGTACTGATCAAAGCAGTGCATGGTGGCGGTGGGAAGGGGATTCAGGAAGTCAACAATTCCCAAGAGTTACCGAGCTTGTTTCAGCGTGTTTCGGTAGAAGCCAAAGCAGCGTTTGGCAGTGGCGACATCTATATCGAGAAGTTTGTCACCTCACTTCGACATATCGAGGCACAGATTCTTCGAGATCGGTTTGGAAATACCAAAGTTCTAGGAATCAGGGATTGTAGTGTTCAAAGAAACAAGCAGAAAATCTTTGAAGAGTCAGGCTCGACGATGCTCCCAGACGAACTCCTGCAAGATGTGTTAATTCACAGTAGAGCAATCGCAGATGCAGTCGATTATGTAGGTGCTGGGACTGTCGAGTTCATCTACGATCTGAATAGTGAAGCCGTGTACTTCATGGAGATGAACACGCGGCTTCAGGTAGAACATCCAGTGACAGAAATGGTCTCCGGCGTGGATATCGTTTCTCAACAGTTCAATATCGCATCCGGCGGCAGTATTGCGGACTTAGAGATTGCTGAAAATGGCTACGCTATAGAAGCAAGAATCAATGCGGAAGGAATCGCGAAGAGCTCAGATGGGACGCTAGTCTTCCAACCAAGCGCTGGTATGGTGACATGTTGTGAATATCCATCTCAGAGAAACGTCGAGGTGATAACGGCAGTAGCATCAGACAAAGCAGTTTCACCTTATTACGACAGCATGATTATGCAGGTCATTGCGCACGGTAAGGACCGAAACGATACGGTTCAAGTACTTGATCAGTTTCTTGCGAATATCTCAATCCGTGGAATTCGTACCAATATTCCGTTCCTCCGACGTGTGCTTGCTGACGAGGTATTTCTAAAGGGTGAATACGACACTGCTTTCTTGGAAGACTTTTTTGAGCGAGTCGATGCTGACTCTCTCATTGAAGAAATACTCACTGCAAGTGGAGATACTTCCGAGGGTGTACTCCTCAGTGCAATTGAAATTGAAAACAGTAATGAACTTAAAGTAGTTTCCCCATCGACTGGCATTTTTTACTTAAAACCAGCGCCGACGGAACCTGATTACACCTACGTAGGCGAGACTGTTTCGACCGACAAAGTGATTTGTCAGTTAGAAGCCTTCAAGGTTTTTTCACCACTACATCTTCAAGACTTCAATACAGAAGACACGGTTCTATACGACAACGAGAAGCAATTCCGGATTAAGCGAATCAATGTGGAAACCGGAGAACAGGTGAACGCCGGAGATCTTCTTTTCATAGTCGAACCGATGGGAAACTAGTAGGTGTTCACGCCTCTCGTTCAGTTTTTGTCTAGGTTGTAAAGCACCTTGTCCTAGTTTCTTCTGTAGGAAGCGTCGTAGCGGGCCTGCTGGAAAAACCGGCCAGATTCGTCTTTGGCTCTGGTGATTTCTGGTCGAACGGTTCCAATCGCATCCGCGTCTCTTTCAATTATGAATGTGCTTGAATGTGCGGTTTCTCAGACACACTAACACATTCATCATACTTTCCGCAACTGTTGCATTAAGAGTTTTCGCGGCTTGTGATTTAAGATCTGGAAATACCTAACTTGCAGTTTAAACCTGAATTAAGGCTTAATGGATTGTTTCGAAAGTAGGTTTGAAGTGCCGAATGAATTGCCTTTTCTCATATGTTGGGTATACGCTAGTTTGTGGTGAATCGGCAATTTGGCGACTATCCTTTCTGGTGATCAAATGAAGAAGGTTTACTGCCATGTTGAAAGGATTACAAGAGCTGTTTAATACCATCTATGACATCGAGTCGCCACGGGAAGTGGTCGCTCTCGCTACTGCATCTCAACGCCAAGATTATGTTTGCCCCTTGCACCGTGCGCCGCCTAGTTTCTTCCGGCTTCTCTGCCTATACACGAACGGGGCACACATGAGAGACATTAGATTAGAAAATCCAGGTTATTTAAACTTGGAAAAAGTGAGACACTTCAACACTAGGTGACGGGCTGACGCTATCACAGTGGCGCGATCGGACTCGACAGAGACACGACAAAACAAACCATGAAATTACAGGGGCGGCATGATCGATACACATCGCCGACTTTCGCTGAGCCACCTATAGGTGGGTCAGCGAAACGACCCCAAAGGGAACTTGCCGAAAATACTTGACATGATTTTTGAGTCGACGACCTCTGATTTCACGACACTTGAATGCTTGGAATTAGAATATGGATCGTTAACGAACAAGATCGATTTCTAAAAAGAGAATGGAAATGATGCCACGTCATTCGTGAATCTAACAGTTGCAAGCGAATGAATTCCAACGAAGAACGAAGTAAGTTAAAATCACATATTCCATTCGTCTATGAAATGATCCTTTCTTTCTTTGAGTCAGCTAGAGAAAGTCTTGAACCTTTCATACTGAAATTCGGCCATGAATTCTCGATTGCCATGGCTAATGGTGATACTTCAAAAGCTCCTGACCAATTCATCGACATATTTGGAAAATTACCGCCTTTTCACAGAATCAAATTTATTAGTGCATGTCTAACTTCAACTACAAATTTAGGACTTGCATACGTCCATGCTTTGCGCTTGCTGGTGATGCTTTCAGGAGGAACTGACCCAATAGCTGGACCCACTAGAAGTCATAAGAAAATCCTTCTAGTTGATCTTTTCGACGCGTTAGCCGAAGACACTCGGTTAAAACTTGACAAATCATATGAGAAAGTTAATTCAATCGATCTTGAGATGGACATAGTTCCAGGATCTCATCCCCCAGAATGGCGCGAAGAAGCAAAGTCTCATCCAGTAGATTTCCGTCAATTGCTTGTTGATTGGGACAAACGAGACTTACTACAGGAAAGTCACTCTTTATTGCAAGACTTTGAAGAAACACTCTTTCGTTTTTTGATACCTTTCAGATCAATGTATATTCTGGACTTGATGATCAAGACGTCTATTGCCCCTCAACTAGGGGTGGAATATACTTCAATCTCTAAACAGGATTTTGGGAAAAAGGCTAGGCCGAAGGTATCTTGGGACGGTAGTACATTTGGAGTATCTCTCCCAAGCAGATTGGGTGGAACTATTGAGGCAACGTGGAAAGTTAACTCAACGTCTGTTATTCGGATACGAGAAACTGGGACAGAAGAATGGAGTCCAGGGTTTGTGACTCCTTTTGACAACTGTACATTTGCAGATTTAAAACCGGATACTGAATATGAAGTCAGTTTATCGTACTTAACCGACACGGTCGAGAGCAATCCCATCGTCAAAGAGACCAGAACTAAACCATCTTCTACGTAAAGGAAGCAACTTTGGCAGCATCATCCATTCACAGAATTTTCCTAGGAGACGACAAGAATTCGTGGTTATTCGAGCTAGAGACTAATGAGTACAAAATCCAAACATTGTATCGAGTGGAGGCGAGTACTTCCGATGTTTTCCCTCTGGTTGAGTTACAGAATGAATACATAACTCAAAAAGGTGAATTAGCATCGCAAAAACTGATGCAGGACATAGGATTTCGAGCTCGTTTGTTTTGTGTACCCTCAGGGTGGACAGCTGTTGAATTCAAAGCGACTAAGGAAAAGGCACCAGACGAGGAACGAGAACGTTCATTGATTAGTCTGCGTGATAAATTCGTTTCATACTCGGAATTAAGCGACGATTGGGATTACGATGGCGCATTAGCTCCACATGCCAAATCGATTACGGACGCAAAGTTATTCATCAATCAAATCCCTGAAGAGGTACCCGTGCCATACCCAGAAGTGGGTCGGATGGGGGATGTAGGAATCTTCTGGAAAAATGTGGGAGTATGCAAATTTGCTGAAATCATGTTTGAAGGCGATGGGATGATGACTTATATTGCTACTGAAATTGACTCTAACGGTGATTTGGTTGAGCACGGTGAAGAGGGTATTGACGTTAATGACCGCTGGCCTCCAATTCTGGTTCAATTACTTACCCGTTAGAACTGTAGCTTTTAATCGAAAATTCCACTTTCATGGATTGTAATTGCAAAGACCTAGAGAGCAGTCATACGAATTTCGAATGCAAGTGCGGAGTCTACAGACAGAGATTTCCGGATTGTCAGTGTGAGTCAGAGAGCGTGAGCGATAATTCACCAGGAATTGTTCAAGACGAGGAATGGCTTGTTCGGTCTCTCTACAACGCAAATGTGCTTGAGGACGGTTGCGTGACCACCGCTTACATCCGTGGTCTCATTGGCGATAAGGGACTTTCCGTAGACCGGTTAGACCATAGTAGCGACATTCAACTTCGTACAAGAGAGCTACAACATCCTCTACCTCAGAATCAGGTCCTTTTTGTTGCCGCTCAATGTAGCAAAGTTCGAGATTTAAACATAGACCAGAAACGTCTATTCTGTATCTATGACACAGCCTCAAGGGAACGGCCGGAGCACGCAGAAATTTGTCAAAATGTCGATAAACCCACGGGAGAAGGAAGCAAGAAATTGATGATGAAAATCGCAGAGCAACTAGCCGAAGTTTTTAGCGAAGCAAACGAAACCCCTTCTGCTTGTATCGAAGATTTTGGTGATTAGTGTTCTGTAGAGCAATTTCCTAGCAGCCTACCTGTCTGTAGACCGATCTGTAAGCTTGAGTTAGTATTAGCATGGACTTCAGAGGACTGTTGTTAATCAGGGTCTGGAGCTTGACTTCGACGGTTTGAACCGGCTTGTGGAGCGGAAACCCGCTCCAAAACTGGGTTCGTCTCAATTATGAGCACATGGTGTAGTGCGTCCCCTGTAGTAATTTTTAGGGAGTAGATTTACCCCCGCCGACATCCACATCCCCTGGTTTTGCACTATGTTCGTTCGCATCTCCAAAGGCACGCTGCAAAAATCCAAAACCGTCACCCTCGTCGAGTCTGTCCGCAACGCGTGATGCCAGCTCCGACAGCGGACGATCCGTACGGTTCGTACCACGAGCGGCGCTGAGGACCTGGATTGTCTGAAGCGCAAAGCCCGGCGGCTGAAAGCCGAACTTGAGCATATAAGGCTACCCCTCTTGCTCCAGGCGGCGAGCCTGGCCGGGGCGGCTTGGCACAATCCTACCGCAACATCGCTCGCTACGCGGCACAAGATCTTCACTCTGTCAGTCGAAATGCCGAAGGAGCATATACACGAATTAGATCAACCGAGTTAAGTTCCTCCTTCATCCCCTGAACGACAACGCTTACACTGCGATTTGTAGTGTAGTCAAAATACTTTTATCCTTAAAAAACAATGGATTACAGTTTTAAACCGTCGAATTCGAGATAGGAGTCAATGTTGTGTTCGAGGGTATTTGTAATCCGCCGGGTGGCGACTGATCGGGCGTTTCGTTCCGATGGGATAGCAATTCTCCTGAGTATCGATGACTCACGCTCTCGCGAGTATCAAGGGAAGGAGTATTAAAACCAGATCATGTCTTTGCTGTCTTTGTACATGGCCAGAGAAGGGTCTGTCTTTGCATTGAGTCTAAAGAGCGCGCGGGAAAGTTAGAGGAGAATATTGCGCCTCGGTTGAATCGCTACACGGAAGTGCTGTTCAAAAACCGACCTAGCGTTGAGCGCAACGACAATGACGACTCTTGGGCAATCTATGACAAAATGTGGAGGCTACGCGACTTG
>MPMU01000176.1 GCA_002238665.1 Gammaproteobacteria bacterium bin55 | reverse complement strand
CCCAACTGGATGAGTGGTTTGCGGATGCTGATGTACGTGTTGTTGTCAAAATATGCAAGCGTCTGCCCGAAGACACACGAGTTAAGGCAATGGAGCGCTTATCAGATCAAAAACGCCGCGCTCAAATAGAAGAGCTAATACACGTCGCGCAGGATACCGTAGGTTCGAAAATCGATCCTGTGTTTTTCGAGATACATGGTCAAGAGTCTGTGGCGAAAGTGCGTGCCTTACTCAAGGAGAATCCCGAATACGAAGGACCTGTCTTGATTACTGACAACACTCATTCCGTGATTGGAACAGTCCATCTCAGACGGTTGCTACATGCAGAGAGCGATACCCAGATAAATGAGTGTCTGCAAACGACGCGTCGGTTGCCTGCACAAACGCCGATCCGGAACGCTGTCAACCTGCCTGAGTGGCAAACGACTCGCTACCTCCCTGTCGTAGACAGCATGAATCGACCGCTAGGCTTGGTATGCCGAGATGATCTCGTAGCAAGTTCAACTGAAGCAAAGTCTCAAAACAATCAAGTAGAGGACATGTTGTTGGATATTACCCAATCCATGTTCGATTCTGTGGTTGACTTATTCAAGACAATGGAACAAACTAAGTAATGTCGGCGATCGTTTTGAACGACCTAGCACGTTCATTCATCGAATCTCATCCGTTGGAGGCGGTTCAAGTACTCGAACGACTTAGCGATGAAGAGATTTTGGCTGAAGTAGAAACGCTCGGTACCGAGCAGCTATTCAGTGTCTTAGACGACCTATCCCCAAGAAGAGCAGGTGAGTTATTCAGTGGCTTAGATAGAGATCGCCAGGTTCAGCTAGTCGAAAAAGGACCACCTTGGTTCGCACTCAAGATTATCAAGCCTCTAGCCAATGAGGTACAGAGAGATCTTCTTAATACGTTGCCAAGTTCAGTAAGGACAGACATTAATTACTTGATAACTTTTCCAGCGGAGTCAGTCGCTTACTTAGTCGATGCAGCGGCGGAGACACTCCGCGTAGAGCTATCCGTAGGTGATGCCATAAATCAGCTTCGTGCGCGTTCCGACTACAAAGAAAACTCAATCTTTGTCGTAGATCACGAAAGCACATTGATTGGACGCGTTTTTGTCAAAGATCTAGCGTTGTCATCCGACACCGACCCCATTGTGAAATTCCTGGAATCCGACATTGAAACAGCCGAGATCTGGGAGAGTAGGAAGTCTCTTATCGAACGATTAGGTGATA
>MPMU01000034.1 GCA_002238665.1 Gammaproteobacteria bacterium bin55 | reverse complement strand
GATTCACATTATCAACGAACTGGGCCTCATTCACGTCCGGGTGTATGGCGCAGACCTGGTCGTATAGCGCGTTGCCAGTCTTGTTCAGGCGTTTGGACACCTCTCGTTGTAGGTCCTCGTAGCGCCAGGATGCCAACTCCTTCGCATAGTCGAGAATCTGGCCGATGACTTGACGGCGCGCCTGCGGATTGCGCCACAGCTTGAACTCTACCAGCGTCAAGCGCCCAAGGGCGTTGACGTAGAGCGCGTCCAGATACCCTGCCGGCGTCGATAACTCCTTGCAGACAGGAACGGCCCCGTCGTAAGCAGCGTCAATGGATGCAACAGGAAGCGATTTGGGATGTTGGAACAGCAAATCCTGCAAGGTGGATTCACCCATGCCTCCCTGAGATTTCGGGGTGCCGACGGGTATTCTCCGCAGGGACTCTTCTCCCGCACCCGCCGGATCAATGCGGATCAAACCGCCATACGCATCGTCTGCGGCAACCATGCTCTATAAGACCTCGCGAGCGAATTGTGGAGCAGGAAGTTTACAGATCGGTCCTAAAGTCTCAGCGGGTTAGTTCTGATTTTCTGTCCCACTAATTCCAACTTAAAAGTCCCAGAAGTGGGACATTACTGGAGACGTTTAAGGGGTTTCAAACCGGTTCAGTAACAATCTAAAACTAGCCGTTCTGACTCGGTATTTGATCACAACAGGAGCAGAACGATGTATGACCGGAGGTAGCACATGGAGTAATCTAAGCGGCGCTATCGGACCCGACAGAGACGCACAAAAACAAGCCGTGAAATCACCGACTTGCGCCGACCCACCCGTTTGAGGGTTAGCGCAACCACCCCAATCGGATTAGCATAAAACTATTGACATAAACTAAGAGACTACGTAGTTTGTGGGACGCTACGATTACGCACCCACCCAACAAGCCGTTGTCGATAGGATTTGAGAATTACCGGAAGCGCAAGTAGTGCAGGTGTCGTGAGTAACGTCAAGAACGAAGCGAAGGTAAGTCCAAACACAATCGCCTGTGCGAGTGGGACCCAAAAACCGGATAGATAACCACCGACGATGATCGTGTTATTGATGAAGTCAATGGATAGATTTGCGGCTAACGGACACAATCCCAAGACAGTAGTCACGGTAGTCAAGAATACAGGACGAAAACGTTGTGCACCAGTTCGTGCAATGACATCAATAAATTCATCGTCAGGATTTTCTTGGCGTATCTTGTTGTAAGTATCAATTAAGACAATATTGTTGTTCACCACAATTCCTGCGAGAGCAACGATCCCCACACCTGTCAGAATTGCACTGAAGGGTTCGTTCGTGATCATCAGACCAAGTAGTACACCAGCAGTAGACATAATCACCGCAATCAAAATGACGACCGCTTGATACATACTGTTGAATTGAGTCACAAGCAAGACAAACATCATGCACAGTGCGAAAGAAAAGGCTTGTGTTATGAACGCTATTGAATTCTCTTGCTCTTCATTAGCACCCAAAAACTCTAATGAGACCCTAGGGTCAAATTCTTGTGTTGCCAACCATGCCTGTAGTTCTTTGACTTTCGTGTCTGCTAACACTCCGGGCGCTACGTTGGCTCGGATGAACTGTACCATCTTCCGGTCTCGTCGTTGGATGGATTCGACTGATGTGGTAGGGTTTCTTTCCACGAAGTTTGAAATCGGTACGGAACCAGCACTTGTGGTAATTTTCATGCTATCCAGAGCCTGCAATCCGCGTTCATCCTCTGGAAACCTCACACGAATATCTATCGCATCGTCGGCATCATTAGGTCGGTATTCACCGACGTAAACTCCGTTGGTGACCAATTGAATGGCGGCACCTACCAGCGATACATCTGCACCAAACAGAGCAGACTGCGCTCGATCTACTGAGAGTTCCCATTGAATTCCGGGCAATGGTAGGGTATCACTCACGTCTCTCAGCCCTTCCATGTTGTTATCCATGTATGCCCTTATGCGCTGAGTCGGTTCAATGAGCAATTCAGGATCGGTAGATGACACTTCGACTTGAACTGGCTTTCCTACCGGTGGGCCTGCAGTCATAGAGGAGGTTTCTATGATCACCCCTGCGAGGTTGCTGGTTCTGATTCGAATTTCTTCAAAAATCTGATCTGCACTCAATTCCCGTTCATTTTCTTCATGCAGTGATATGGCGATTGACCCGATGTTGTCTTCTGATCCACTGCCTCCGAAAAATGAGCCCCCCATACCCGACGAGTTACTGGTGAATGAGTTGGTCTCTTTAATACCAGGAACACCCAGAATAATCTCTTCTACCTCTCGTACTAGTTGAAAGGCTTCATCGATCGTGAAGTTACCTTGAGCTCTGACATTGGTCATGGCGTAGGC
The DNA here is from genome assembly GCA_002238665.1 of Gammaproteobacteria bacterium bin55. Lineage (GTDB taxonomy): Bacteria > Pseudomonadota > Gammaproteobacteria > Pseudomonadales > Azotimanducaceae > Bin55. The sequence goes on along the minus strand of MPMU01000034.1, from coordinate 23,844 downwards.
CGGATCGGCTTGATTGAAGAAAATCATGCCTAGATTGCTTTTACCGTAGGCGTAAAAAGTGGCAATCAAAATCAGTACTGTCGCTAATACGGTAGCGAACGCGTGCTTCGAGGTGAAGCGAAGAATCTTTACGTAAAAACCGGTAAATCCGCCTAATAATCTCAGGTCACCGGACTCCATGATTTGGTATGTGGCTTGTGCTTCTTTAGCTCGGGAACTGGGTTTACCGATCGCCGCACCAAGCGTGGGACCGAAAAATAAGGCATAGAGTAAAGAACCGCTCAACACAGCGAAAACTGTGATGGGCAGGTAACTCATGAATTTCCCAGAGACACCTGGCCAAAACAGCAGTGGTGCAAACGCTACCAATGTAGTTGAGACCGATGCCACCACTGGCCAGAACATTCGTTTCACTGCCATCGAATACGCTTCGCGTCGGGTATAACCATCAACAAGCTTGCGATCTGCGTATTCGGTAATCACAATGGATCCATCAATGAGCATGCCCAGACCTAGGAGCATGCCAAACATCACCATGAAGTTGTACGAGTACCCCATAAGCCATAGGAATATCAGGGCAAATAAGAACGAAAATGGGATTGCCAACCCTACTAGTAAACCACTCCGAAAACCCATGGCACCTACAACCAGTGCCATGATCAATACAAGAGCCGTGACTATATTCCCCTGCAATTCGGTGACCATCTGTTTCGCTCGAGGAGATTGGTCTTGAGAGTAGAACATCCGGATGGACTTTGGCAGTGTCGTTTTGAACTGCTCTCCGACAGCCTTGATTTGATCCACGGTGGAGATCATGTTTGCATCGGCTCGTTTTTTCAAGCCTATGCCGACAGAGCGGTAACCATTGACGCGTGCAAACGAGGTTCGATCTTTGAAAGTTCGCCGAACTGTGGCTACATCTGCAAAAGTAACGACACTATCCTCGGATACCTTTAGCGGTAGATCAAATAGGTCCGAAGCATTGTCAATGACACTCGGTACCTTGACGGAGAACTGACCTTCTCCGGAATTCAAGGATCCAGCGGCGATGAGACGGCTGTTTCGTGTAAATGAGCCCATGAGTTGCTCAACAGGTAGCTGGTAGGCATCTAGCTTGTTTGGGTCCAGTATGACCTCAAGCAGTTCTTCTCGAGTGCCTTGGATTTCAGCTTCTAATACGTCACCGATAGCTTCTAATTCATCACGTAGTTCACGCGCATATGCGTAGAGCATTCGGTCCGACACATTGTCTCCGACAAGATTGACGGTGACCATTGCGAAATCTGCAGTACTTTGCTCCAGAATGAGGGGTTCTTCAGCAGTGGTTGGAAACTTCGGCTTGGCTCGATCTACAGCGTCTTTGACATCCAGCTTAGCTTCGTTTAAGTCGTATTCTGGTTCAAATTGGACGATGACTCGCGCCATGCCTTCTGTGCCATACGATGAAAGTTCATCTATTCCTTCAATAGCGTTGATTTCAGTTTCGAGCGGAATCGCTAGTAGTCGAACTGCGTCTTCAGGTGAAATACCTTCGTGAGGAATAGCCACGATAAAGGCTGGCACTTCAATCGTCGGATCTGCTTCGATGGGAATGGACGTTCTCGCGATAATGCCGAAGACGATGATTACCAACATCATGATCAGTGTGGTTCGTCGCCGGCGAATGACGGCATCAATGGCTTCGTGTAGCATCTTTAGGTCGCGTTGTTGATCTCAGATTCAAATGTCGCTTCGACTAGCTCGCTGTCAGTGACATAGCGCTGTCCCACCGTAATGAGTACTATCTCATCCGGCAATCCAGCAACCCAGACGCCATCTGAATCCTCTCGTACGATGGTTACTGGATAAAACCTGACGGTATCCGTGTTTTCAAGAATATGTATGCCAATCTGCCCTTGATCGTCTAGGACGAATTGAGATGCGTTTACTTTATGCGCCCGGAAACTACCAAGGGGAATATCGAGTTTGGCTGTTAATCCAGAGCGGATCGTATAGTCTGGATTTGGAACCGTTACCTCTAACGTGAAAGTTCGGGTAGCCATTTCAGCGCCTCTACCCAAAAAAGTGATTACTCCTTCGAGTTCCTCTCCTGAAGGAAGCTCTGCCCGTGCTGAACTACCTAGCTTGAGTTGATGGATGATATCTTCTTGCACTTGCGCAAGGATTTTCATTGGGTCTAAGTCCAATAACGTAACACAAGGTGAATTTGCTGAAAGCAAATCTCCCTCGAATGCGTGAGCTACTTCGACGTAGCCATTGAAAGGAGCCCGAATTACAGATCGTTCGAGGCGAAGTTGGGCATCCACAGCTTGACGTTCCGCGGCAGTGACTTGAGCTTTGGCAGAGGCGATATCCAAATCACTATTGAGATTCAGTGAATCAAGGCGTTTTCGACCATCATAGATAAGTACGGCTTCGCGCAATCTATCCTGAGATTCTTTGATTCGTGCTTCATGTTCTCTTTTTTCTAAGACACACAATGCTTGGCCTTCTGTTACTAGATCGCCTCTCTCAAAGGGCGCGCTTTCTACCTTGCCGCCTACCTGAGCTCGAATCACCACAGTCCTTTTATTCTGTGTTCTTCCTCTTAGTGTGACCGTTTGAATTTGGTCCATAGCGCTACTACTCCGAACTCGAACCGCGGTTCGTTCCGAATCAGCTCTTAATTGTGCGGCTTGTTCTCTCTTGACGTCAAGCGTTTCGTGTTGCGAAGGCGTACTGTTTCCAGCGAGTATGCCGTACCCTAGCCAAATGCCCGCGATGAGCACAAAAACAAATGAGATGATGACGTTTCGCTTCATATCAGATAGAACCAGATCGACTCGGTGTTAGACAACGAATCTGACTTTTGTTGTACGTAGTTGAGACAAGAAATCATTGGTAAGTTTTGGAAAAGGTTAGTGGTGGTCGCGAAAAATGAGTCATTTAAAGGTGATAGTTGAAACAGTGCAGATTCACATAAGTTTAAAGTTGAGTTGGACCCGAATTATTTCAATCAACGGGAGATCGACATGATTACCAAACGACGGCGAAGATAATTTTCGCAAGGCTTCAAGCTTAAAGTGGACATAGCAGCGATTGAAGGCGGGTATACGACTGCTGAACTTTCGTCTCTCAAAGATTCAGGCAGCAAAATTCAACAGTGGAAGCGACGGCTACTGGAAGAAGGTGGCATCGTGTTCGCACCACGCACCCAGACGGAAGTCAGGAATGGACCCGATTTTGGTACATAGATATGGAGGAGCTGGAGTGGCAAAGACGCATCTCGCGCTTGTTCGGTGGTGACAGCCGTCAAATACGGGGACAACGTCTACTTTGTGTTACACTGGAGGAGAATTAACGATGCATCGCAATGAGAATTGACCTCGTTACGTTAACCTCTGGAGATTGCTAACGTGGTATCGTCGATAGATACGAACCCCGCGCATACAAGTGGTACGCTTCCTTCCTATGGATAACCTCCAGGAGATGTACAGTCATACTGAGTCAATACCTGTACAATGAGATAATAGTGTCTATAAAATCGTGCACAGTTTGAATAATCCAGAGTTTTTTACTGTGTTTCAAGTATTTGGGACTGGATAAGAAATTTGTAAAGTTTACATCTACTTGGTTATGAGCTGGGAACCAATTCAGCACAAGACCTCTGATATCTTTTGAGTTGTACTTACAGGAGGAAGGAATGCTCAAAAAACTGCATCTTAAAACAAGCCAAATGTTGTAAGTCGCAATATTTACATTGGCGTTGTCGCCACTACTTCTATCACCTGTGACGATGTCCTTCTTGTCAGCACCTTTAACCGATAGTGTAAAAATGGAGCTTTCTACTACCGCTCACGCTTATGGGCCTTTCGGTCTCTTCATTAGCAATTGGGTGTACAAAGAGTGTCATATTGTTGAATGGCAGATCGGTAACGGTCCGTCCTACGGTCTTGCAGCATATATCGAAATTTGCGCGTACTACGATGCGGACTATGAGTTGCTGGGTTTCAGCATGACAATCGTAAGGTAAGCACGACAAATGAAATTGTTCTCCGCAATCTTGTCCACGATTATGCTGTTGGGATGGCAGCCTACGATCGCAGATGCGGTGCATTCCGATGTAGCAAACGCGGCTTGGAATGACGCAAGTGAATTTCTGGCTGCAGAGGCGAGTTCTTTGTCGCCAGAAGAATCAAAGATACAAAGTATCATTCTCAAAATTCGAAAAGAAAAAAAGAGTCGAGGATTGGTAAGTGTAACGACTCACAGTCGCTTTCAACGGTTGGTGAAAGATAAGACACCCACGGAAATCTACATGCTTGAGCGAGCGATACTCCTGGGAACCCCAGATGAGAAATTGCGTCCAGAACCCATTGGCGAAATTGAAGAAGTGGTGGTGACATGGCAACCATTTGAGCATCTTCCTAGTGATCCTGAGGAGTTTTCCGTTCGTGACATTCGACTAATGCGGGGCATCAGAGGCATCGCCAATCAATGGTACAAAGAAGGCGAATACGCATTGGCATATCCAATCTTGTTGGAACTTGCGAAGCGCGGGTTCAAGGATTCGCAGTCACGTCTTGCCTACATCCTATTTAATGGTGCAGACGGCATCGAGAAGAGCAATTTGCGCGCGTTGGGCTGGCTCGGCGCATCGGCTCACGGAAGAACTGAACCAAGATTCAAGGTACTGTTTAACAAATACATACGGCAAGTTCCCCAAGAATACCGACCAACCGTAGACAGAGTTGTCACCGCGTATCAGGAAGCTTTTAGCCATACAGAGCATTTGGACTGCTCGATAGAACACCCATATGCAGAGGGAGTAGTAAAGCGTGTGTATTGCCGTTTTCAATTAGAAGCGATTGCAGACGCTCAGAAAGGTATGAGAAGCTGGGTCGACAAGGTCAATCTACGTGAGGACGAGAACTTCTAACTGTCATTCAGTTGCTATGTAGTGAATGAGCTTCGACTGCTTATACATGCTGTACGCAACGCACTTCGGTGACCTGTTTTGCAGTCATACCTTTAAGTTCAGGTTTCCCGTAGATTCTCCCTCCTAGCCTTGCTAATCGTGTTTCTTGCAGAGCATAGGACCTCAATTTAGTTTGGGCTATCGCGTTCCAAACTATGTCTATCGCGAGGGACAGAACCAAAGACGAGATGCAACTTGAACTACACAGCACAGATTTTTACACCACTCTCTTGATCAAGAGGGTGGTGAAGTGGATCCACGCTCGCTCAATACATAAGAGCATCAATTTTTAGTCTCACAAAAGTGAACCATCTGTTAGGACATTAGGTCGTCCAACAGTGAATTACCACGTATCAATGTAGGGATACTTTTTCTCAGTACGGACTTCACGGGGTGGTAGTCGTTTCAGACTGCTCGCGATCCAGGAACGTGTATCAGCCGGATCTATGACATCGTCTAAACCGCCTCCGACACCGGCGTTAATTGCTTTAGCTCCTTCGTAAGCTCGTTCGACACGACGTTCAAATTCCAATCTTCGATCTTCTGGGTCTTCGATTGCGGCTAGTTCTTTCCTGAATCCAAGTTTGACCGACCCTTCGATATTCATACCGGCAAATTCTGCAGTAGGCCATGCCACTGTGAAAAAGCCTACGAGCGAGCTTGCACCACACATGGCCTGGACACCCAGACCATAGGCTTTTCGGACTACGACACCGAATAGCGGTGTTGTGAGGTTGGCTCCAGCATTGAACATACGCACACAATGTCGGACCAATCCAGTTCTCTCGACATCGGGGCCAACCATCATTCCAGGACAGTCCATGAGACTCAGAACTGGAATATCAAAAGCGTCACACAGCTGAATGAATCTCGCGCCCTTGTCTGCGGCATCGGAGTCAATCGCGCCCGCCAGATGATGAGGATTGTTGGCGATGACGCCCATAGGTCGACCTTCTACCCGCATGAATGCAGTAATGACCCCAATCCCGAATTTCTCTCGTACTTCCAGTACTGAATCCACATCGGCAATGGTATAGATGATTTCTTTCATGTCATACAGTCGCAGTCGGTTTTCAGGCACAATGTGTCGGAGTTTGCGCTGATCTGGTGATTCCCAATTTGCGACGTTGCCTTGGAAATAGGAAAGGTATTGTTTTGCAACCTCGACTGCGTGTTCTTCGTCACGGGTAAGAATGTCAACAACACCATTTGGTACTTGGAACGACATGGGACCAACTTCCTCGGGTGTGTAAATACCTAGACCACCGCCTTCGATCATGGCCGGCCCGCCCATGGCAACAGTGGTCTTCTCAGTTGCAATGATTACGTCACAACAAGCAACGAGTGCTGTATTACCGGCAAAGGTTCTACCGTTAATCACGCTGATCAAGGGCACCAGACCAGACAGCTTGGAAAATTGAGTGAATGTATGAGTATCGAATGCAACCCCTGGTCCTTTGCTGTCGTCGCCAGGTCGACCCCCACCGCCTTCACCAAATAAGATCAGTGGGATTCGGAACCTATTTGCCAGCTCGAACATTCGATCCTGCTTGTAGTGGTTTCTGCCACCTTGGGTACCGGCAAGCACCGTATAGTCGTAATGGACGAGCATGGTTCGTGCATCTTCCTCACCAAATAAATCGGCGTTTACGGTTCCAATACCTGCGATAAGGCCATCCGTAGGTGTGTTCTTGCGTAGTGTTTCCATGTCGTAGCGGGAATGTTGTCTCGCAACGACAAGTGGCCAGTATTCCTTGAAGCTGTCCGGGTCCATGAGTTGCTCAATATTCTCTCTGGGCATCCGGTAGCCGCGTGCATACCTCTTGGCTACGGCTTCTTCTCGATTTTCATCGTAGATATACGAGTGTCTCTCATAGGTTAACTGCAAATCCGGACGTATGTAGTCCAGATCTATGGACTCAACGTTCTGAACATCCGACGATGAAATTTCCGCTTCTTCCACATAGACAATGGGATAGCCTTCGCGGACGACATCGCCTTTCGCCATCGTGACCTTTCGAACCACGCCATCGTGGTTGGACTTGATCACATGCTCCATTTTCATCGCCTCAACAACAGCCACTTGCTGACCTTCGGCTACCTCGTCGCCTTCCACGACATCTACGGAGACAATAGTGCCTTGTATGGGAGAACTTAAGCCGGTCGCACCGTCTGGACCAGCTGGTTCAGGGACGTTATGGAGGGGGTCTGGCGCTGTTTGAGATGCTTTTACTCGCGCATCGTGATCGAATAATGCCAAGGGATCGCTAGTGTCTACACGAGCACCCGCAAATCCGACACCGTCTTCTGTCTCAGTCTCTGGTACTACGTATCTATTGCTCGGTAAATCCTCTGTTTCGACGAGCGAGAGCATATGTTCGTCGACCCAACGTGTGGTGATCTTACCTGAGGCAAAATCATCGTGTTTCAGTACATTTTGGAGAAAAGGGATATTGGTGTCCAGTCCTTCAATACGAAATTCTGAGAGCGCTCTGGAACATCTTGCACCTGCCGCTTCTATGGTGGGTCCTCGAGTAATGACCTTTGCCAGAAGCGAATCGAAGCTGGTTGAAGTCGCATAGCCACTATATCCGAATCCGTCCGTTCTTACACCCGGACCACTGGGTGCATCGTAAGCCGACAGCGTACCACTGGTCGGAAGGACGTTCCCATCTCGATCCATCCGTTCCATATTCACGCGAACTTGAACAGCGAACCCTCGAGGTTTAGGTGAATGGAGAAGATCAAGGTCGGAAAGCGAAGAACCTCCAGCAAGCAGTAGTTGTGTCTGTACCAAGTCGATGCCGGTGACTTCCTCTGTGACCGTATGTTCCACCTGGAGTCTTGCGTTGGTTTCTATGAAGGCAAACGAGTTGTCATGGACCAGAAACTCAAACGTTCCCAAACTTTGGTAATTTGCGTGCTCTGCGAACCGAACAGCAGCATCGATGAGTTGCTGTCGAATATCCTTGTCTAAACATGGTGCAGGAGCGACCTCAACGATCTTTTGGTGCCTGCGTTGTGCGCTACATTCCCTCTCGCTTAAGTGCGTGACATTACCCTTGCCATCGCCGACGATCTGAACCTCAATGTGTCGTGCTTCGGTAACCAGTTCCTCGGCATACAACTCGCCGTTACCAAACGCCGCTATTGCTTCTGATCGAGCTCTTTCATAGGCTTCTTCCAACTCTCTTGCATCTTGTACGACCCTGGACCCTCTTCCACCGCCACCTGCAATGGCTTTGAGAATCATGGGTTTCCCGCCCAGTTTGTTGAATAGGTCTGTTGCTTGCGAAAGCGTAACAGGCTGACTGACGCCCTGTATGACCGGCACATGAATTTCCTCTGCCATTTGTCTCGCTTTGGCTTTATCGCCGAATAGGTCGAGAGTTTCCGGTTGAGGACCAACGAAAGTCATACGAGATTCTTGTACGGCTTGTGCAAAATCCGCATTCTCGGACAAAAAACCGTACCCTGGATGAACCGAATCGCAATCTGCATCTAAACCAGCTTGTACGATGTTGTCGATGTTGAGATAAGCTTGTGCACCTATTCCGGCTAACTGCCTAGAGTCGTCGGTCGCGTATCGATGCAGACTGTTGGAATCGTCCTCTGAGAACACAGAAATCGTTTCGATACCAAGATCCGAGGCAGCACGGGCAATGCGTACTGCGATCTCACCTCGATTAGCGATCAATAGGCGTTGAAGCATTAGGTTGGGCTCAAAAAAGAAAGCATTTTATGGAAATTCAGTTGTGTGAGTGCTACTAATAACTGTAAATATATATAGCAACATGCAGATGGATGTCGAGCAGGTCGGCTCGTAACACTTTTTCCACTGACTTTCCTATAGAGACGCACAGATTCGCTGATTACGAGTCTGTCTCCGGGTATGGAGAAAAAAGTGCGAATCTCTGGTCGTGGCTATACACTTAATATACTGTTAACGTTCAGTATGTAGAACTTATCAGACCCTAATTTAAAGGACGGAAATCATGCAAGACTTGCTGTTGGTTATCACGAATCCAAAAAAACTATTTGAACAGATTGCAGAAGATCACGAACTCCTAAAACCAATGCTGGTCATATTGGTCGTAGTAGCACTAGCTACCACAGCGGGTCAATTCACCATGGATCGGGTGAGTATGGTAGAAGAACAGTTTACTGCTCAGGAGCAACTGTTAAAAAATCTAGGCACGCCCGAGGAAGAGATTAAAGCCGCATTGGATGTAGCTAGGGCAGCGGTTGAAGGAGGTCCGGGGGTAATGGAACTCGTGTCATCATTTATTTTCGTGCCGATTGCCGCGTTTATTGGTATTTTGCTCTGGGCAGTTTATTTCAAGATTGTTGCAGGCATCCTGAAAGTTGGCGGTAGTTTTAGTGATTGGCACGCGTTCGTATGGTGGACTAGAGTACCTATGGCCATAGGAGCGATTATCGTATTACTGGGAAATCTCTTTTTGTCGCCTTCTTCTGTAGCCGAGGCGAATTTCCTGTCGTTCGCAACGTTATTCGGTATTGAAGTCAATCCAATGCTCGGTCAACTGGTCTATAGCTTTGACCTTATCTCTATTTGGTTGATTGGCGTCACGGCCATTGGGTTTTCCGCTTGGACGGAAAAATCTATAGGCGTTTCACTGGTCATTGCTGCAATACCTCCGGTGATCTTTTTCGCGCTGGGATTGTTCTTAAACTCTCTCTTGAGTAGTTCTATTTGATCTTCGGGGCTCGACACTAATTCCTTGGAAGGGGTTAACTCCATAACTCTTAGTACTCAGAGTACGTCAGTCATCCGAAGAGGTTTCTCTGGAAGATGAATTCTGTTCCTGGTTCTCGGTAGGCATTCCAGGCTGGATAATGCCACACGCAGCCCTCGCGCCACCAGCACAACCTGCAGCTTCACCTTCGGGACAGTATGTATCTGGATCTACGTGAACAATAAACGCACTACCATTCTCATCAAAGAGAGAGAGCGGGCCTGGTGAAAGTGTTACTCTCGTTGTAGAAGTCGACATCTCTCCGATACCTTCATCGTTGATCTCAATATTGATTAAGTCACCGGAATGGAACGGATGATTACCATCTGGGCTTGAATTACTCATCGGACCTGGGTCAAAATGGCCTTTCGCATCGCCGCAGGGTTCACACACTGCGTTCTCATGAATATGTACCGCGTGTTTCCCAGAGGTTAAATGAGGTTTATCAATTGATAGCCTTACATTTACGACTTTTATCCCTTCTTCGGAATCTTGTTCTTCAAGCATCGCCTCACCAATCACCAAGTCTGGATCAGAGCAACTTTGAATCACTGCATGGGCGGTTTGTTGTGCTTGGCTGTAGATACCAAACAATGAGATCAGGGTACACAGAATGATTTTTGGTGTGTTTTTCATGGGGCAAATGCCTTTCTTTTGAGTGATGCAAATGAGTTTAAATCGGTAGCAGTGATTTCAACGAGCAATCATTGAATATCGCCTATTTATGAGACTGTTGAAAAAGTCGCTTTTAAAGGAATTCTTGGTTGAACCATCCATCTGAAAACGTTATATATCAAATACTTATAATGACCTCCATTATGTATTTTTCGTGAGAATCCACCTTTTTCAACAGACTCTTATGGTAAATATATACATTACTAGCCAAGATTAGTAAAATCTTGATTCGCCAATCGAGTGTCTTAACATGGAATTCAACTCTAAATCACTAGCTCTAATCATCATATTAGTCCTGTTTGCAGGTGCGTTGTGGATAACCGCGCAAACTACAGACAACGAAACGCCTACGCCTGACTGCTCATGGCAGTTCGTACACGATCCTGTGACTTCTGCTGGTGCAGCTGGCGGTGGTGGCGGTGGTGGCGGTGGTGGCGGTGGTGGTAGCGACCTTCTCACTGGTCCGTGGCCATCCCAACCAGCCCAACCAGTCTTTCCAAGAACGATCTGGGCTAGAAGTCAAAGTGGCTATCACTTCAACGGATGCACCGGTGAGCTCTACCGCGTTAACTATGACAGCACGACAGGTGCAGTGGCACAATTGGTAGTACTTAACTAAGATGCCCTTGTTTCTCGCCCATGGTTTTGATACAATACTAGTCATGGGTAATTGATGAGATCAACATATCCAAGTCCAGTTACAATCCGATTGTTGGCATAAGTTTGTGCGGATTCTTGACGCGCATTCTTGATGAAGATGTAGCGGAAGCGTATCTCATTCATTTCAAGCCTTTGGGCTTTTGTTTGACGGATTAGTTCGGTTACACCCAACCGTTTGAGGCGTTGAAGCGATCACCGAAATGAATGGCCAATTCCCGTTTCGCCTTACTCCATTGACGTATGGGGTTACCCCTGGATTTGGTCGCCCCGCGGAGCGCTAGATAAATCAGTTTCTTCGCCGCTTCAACGCTCGTAAAGTGACCTTGGGCCTGAACCGCCCGTCGCACCGAGGCGTTCAAACTCTTGATCGCATTGGTCGTGTAAATCACCTTACGAAGTTCCTGCGAAAACGCCAAAAACGGAATCACCTGTTCTCAACTTCGACGCCAGCGCCGCACCACATCCGGAAAGCGTTGCCCTAATTCACTCTCCTCGAATGCATCCAGTGCGGTAGCCGCCGCATCGGCATTGATCGCCGTATAGATCGTCTTCAACGCCGCGGCCAAGGTTGACCGTTCTCGGTAACTCGCGCACGACAGCGAGTCACGCAACAAGTGCACGATGCAGGTCTGCACCGTCGTCGCCGGAAACGCCGTCTCCAACGCCACCGGAAAACCAGACCGGCCATCCACCACTGCAATGAGGATGTCCGCCCCGCGCTGTTGAAGATCCTGTAGCACCGAGAGCCAGAATTTAGCGTTGTCATGCGCTCCGAGCCACCTTCCAAGCACTTCCTTGCGACCATCCTAGGCGATCCCGATACCAAGATAAATCTCCCGGTTGGCAATGCTACCAGCATCGCGGACCTTGACATGAATAGCTTCCAGGTAAGCGATTGCGTACGTGCTCTCCAACGGACGAGTTTGCCAACTCTTAAACTCATCCATCACAGCTTCGGTCACCGTCGAGATCAGATCCGGCGAGACCTCAATGCCGTACAGTTCCTCCACGGTATCGAGAATGTTACGCACACTCATCCCCTTGGCGAACAGCGACAGAACCTTGTTATCGAACCCAGGCAGCCCGCGCACATACTTCGGCACTAACTTGGGTTTGAATGTACCTTGTCGGCCACGTGGGGTATCCAATGCATCGGACCAGTCGCCGTCAAGACCGTCTTGTGATTGTGGACGTTACGGCTGTTGGGGTCATCGCTGGATGCCAGATGATAATCCATCTCGGCATCAAGGATCTGCTCGGTCAGATGCCGGCGCAAATCCATCAAGAGATCCTCACTCTCAAGCACCTCCTGCGGATCATGCCGCTGCAACAGGGTGTCAAGAATCTCATCGGTGATACGTGAATGGTTGTCTTTAGATTGGTTTTGTTGTTTTGACGTCATGTCAGTACTCCGTGCTGAAAGATCGGTAGCCTTGCCTTATGAAAAGGATGATTGATTGGTTGGTTGTAATAATCGACGAAGAATTGAAGACATCTTCTACCCCCCTCAAAGCGTCAATCACTAGGCGTTGCATCGCCTCCAACTGAGGACCTATTTATGATTGTTGATGAACTCCAGTACGTAATAACTCGACGAAATGAGTCAGAATTTGAGAAGGCGATCAAGTAGTGGGAACAAAACGCACAGCGACGGGTAGATGAGGATCCTTTGCGGGTGAAAGCAGTGCACGAAGGTATGTCGAGACAACTAGCAGATTTGCGGGAAGAGCTTGCCGATTACGAGAACTTTCGGGAATTCGGCATCTAAGATTCAAAGAACATTAGATACCCTATGGAGTCAAAATGCCTGATGAAACGCTAACAGTTAAAGAACGATTCGCACAGGCGAGATATGTCGACGAGGCTTTACATTCCCGTCTTGCTGATGCATATGCTCAATTAGGATTTTCAGATGAAAAGATTAAAGCTCGTCTACAAGAATTGGTAGAGTTGGAAAACGATCCAAAGCTTATATACCCTTTCACCGTACATTCTGCCAAGCGAGCGTATGAAAGAGAACGTGAGGAAGCTCTTGTGAGAGGCGAATATTTGGGCGAATTAAAAGAGTTGGTGCCAGACAAGTAAACGATGTTTACGGTCGATACCAACCTTCTCGCTTTTTTTACACTCAGACGCTTTTTCATGGGTATGGTAGCCTATTTATTAGAACCTATTTTTTGCCGCCAACTGTCGCCACTGAAACGTACGCAGTCCCGACACCGTTTTAGAGTCTGACGGTTGATCTAACACTTCCTCCCCTTCTTTAGTGCCGAGTTTTTTAGATGCGATATTGCTTCCGTAACTCCAACGAAATTCTTAGAAACTGGTAGGAGGTCGCCGATCTTTCGTTTGATGTCTACCCAGCCATCACCGTCTTCCTGACTTCGACGGTTGAAGTAAGGACAACTAGAAGAAGATCTCTGGATGCTCGTGATGCGGAATTGCCTTTTCTAAATTCAGTGCGCTGAGCTGATTCCGTATGTATGTCAACACCGACTCTGCATCATCCAGCTGTTTGGCCCGTTTGGCGATGCGACTTGCTGAGAATGTGGTAATTCTCTGAATTACCCACTTCACTCGAGGGAGGTTGGTAGCGTTCATGGACAGGACATCGTAGCCAAAGCCTATGCAGACGACAGCTCCCTCAACTGTCCCTGCCATTTCCCCACAAATACCTATGCCGTGGCCTTTCTCATGAGCCACACTCGCAAGATGGTCTAGTGTCTGCAGGATGGCTGGGTGGAATTCCTGGTAAAGTGTTGCCACCTTTGGATTGTTGCGAGATACAGCAAGCATGTACTGGGTTAAATCGTTTGATCCCACGGCGAGAAAGTCAACCTCTTCACAGACTGAATCTAATTGCCAGAGCAATGCAGGCACTTCGATCATTGCGCCGATCAATGGGAATTTGACATTAAAACCTTCTGCGATGACTTCATCGAATGCTTGCTTGATTAGTCTCTTGGCACTCTTTATCTCATCTATAGTTGTGATCATCGGCAACATGATTCGGAGAATGCCATCAAGTTCGGCGTTTGCTTTGAGCATAGCACGTATTTGAACAAGGAAAATATCTGGATGGTCCAAGGAGACACGTATCCCTCGCCAACCTAAATAGGGATTTTCTTCGTCGATCGGAAAATAAGGCAGTGGCTTATCCCCGCCTATATCTAAAGTGCGCATGGTCACAGGTCGAGGCTCAAAAGCTTGCATGTGTTCGCGATAAATCTGTCGTTGCTCTTCCTCAGTGGGAAATCGATCACGACTTGCAAAAGGAATCTCGGTACGGAATAATCCGATTCCCTCAGCTCCTCGATCAAGGGAGCGGGATATTTCACTCACCATACCGATATTCACCCACAAATTGACCCGTCTACCATCTTTTGTTTCACTGGGTTGGTCTCGGATCTGCTCCAGCTCGATAGCAAATTCCTGGTCATGCTGAACGAGCTCTAAATATCTGTCGATCGTTTCAGAGGTCGGATGGAGAACGACTTCGCCGTAGTAACCATCGACGATGATCTGTGCGTCTTCAAGATCAGAAAGATCAAGGTTGGTCACACCCATGACAGCAGGTTTATTTAGTGCTCGGGCGAGGATCGCCGAATGTGAGTTAATGGATCCAGAGATTGCGACGAGACCCTTTAAATGCTCAAGGTTGTGCTCTGCAATCATTGCTGGTGTAATGTCTTGTGCAACGACAATGGCATCTTTCGGAAGAGCGCCAGTGGATCTGTGGCCAATTACCTGCAAACTATGAAGTAGTCGCTCGCCTAAGTCCCGAACGTCCTTCGCCCGTTCCGACATCAAGCTACTCTTTGAAGACTCAAGTGCGCGAACATGCTTCGTGAACACATTTGCCACAGCGCTTTGTGCCCAATGTTTTGATTCACGAATTTCCGTACGAACTTCACCTGCAATCGCATCATCATCCAATATACGAAGATAGGCATCGAACAGAGCTAATTCCTCTTCTCCGACATGATCAGACATCGATAAATTGATCCCTTGAATTTCTGCCCTCACGGAGGCTAACGCAATATCTAGCTTTTGTAGTTCCGCACCTAGCGCGTCGACGTCGACCAACCTGTCTCTAACGGCTTCTAAATTGGCGGAAGGTTGCATTAACACGGTGTGTCCGATGGCAATCCCAGGTGAGCCTGCGACACCTCGAATCACTCGCTCCGGCCGGACTATCGCAGCGGATTCTGCCGAAAGTCGAATCTCCCGATTGTCAAGCGCTTTGGATAAGCCGCTGGATAACGTGGCAGCGACAGAAGTCAGAAAACCTTCCTCATCTTCACTGAAAGGGTCCTCAAATCTCTGCGCGGTCAGTACACCAACGACGCTACGACGGTGCATGACTGGAACACCAAGAAAAGCTCGATAACGCTCATCAGCTGTATCGGGGTGATCGTAAAAATGCGGGTTCGCGAGAATGTCAGGTACGTTTAGCGGTTCATAGCGATGGGCGACCAAACCAACGATACCTTTACCGGCGGGTACGATTATCTCCTGATCTGGTGGCAATTCATAGCCGTCATTTGCGATCATGTGCATGGTATTGGTGGATTGGTCCCTAACAAAGAGAGAACCCACCTCACAGCCCAGGATATCGGGTACGCGCGTGACCACGATATGAGCAACCTTTAGAAAATCAGGCTCAGATCGGATGAGCCGAATCAATTCAGGTAGTGCATCCAGCATTTGCTAGGTTCCATCCCTTAAAAGGTTGGCCAAAGCTGTCAATCCTTGTCTATATACGTCTTTCTTGAAGTCAATAACGCAGTATAAGGGGTACCAAAAGCTGACCCATCTCCACTGTTTGAATTCGGGACGTGTAGTTGTGTTCAGATTAATTGTGGAATCGTTAACGACCATTTTCAGAAGGTACCACCACTGATCCTGCGCGACGATCATGCTTCCTGTTGATTTATTAAGAATCTGATATTCCTTCGGCAGGTCATATCGGAATGGTGAATCTGCCCTACCCAGTAGCTCCATGTGTGCTTTTCTTAGTCCTACTTCTTCTTGTACTTCACGATAGAGTGCTGCTGTCGGAGTTTCGTGGGCATCAATGCCTCCTTGAGGAAATTGCCAGCCACCATTGGTACGTTCTGCCAATAACACTCTGTATTGATCATTGAGGATTACGGCACAAACATTGGGTCGAATCATTGACATGCCATGACCGTAGATGACCTATTCTTTGATAGATCAAATGATCGAACAGTCGCTCCTAATAGTCTGAAGAACCTTGCTTATTGATACTGCTAGTTCTGAAGTGTCTGAAATGAGCTAAAGGGTGAACCTAGCCTGTTTAGTGTAGCAGTTTTAATTGCAGTTGTCAGTTGCCTAGAACATTCGCGATATCTTCGCAGAGTTCATCAGCATTTTCCATACCCGTTGAAATGCGAAATAGTCCTTCACCAGCCCAATCTCTGTAAGCTGATTGTTGTGTGGAATTCAAGTTGTATGAGGCGCTGATCACTTCCTCGGTGTCAACGTAGCAGATGAGACTGCGCACATGTCCGAGAGAAACGGCATGGTGGAAGAGCTTGAAATCGCGAGGTAATCGTTTCAGTAGCCGCTTACGATTTTTCGCTTGGAAAGAGAGAAGACCACCAAAATTAGCCATTTGTTGTTTAGCTAAATCGTGTTGGGGGTGAGAAGGTAGCCCTGGGTAATTGACTCTTGCTACTTCCGGATGTTGATCTAGGAATAGTGCAATCTGCATTGCTGTTTCCTCGTGCTGTCTCATACGGATTGGCAGAGTTGCGATGCCTCGAACTATCAGCCAGGCGTTAAAAGGACTGATCACGCCGCCATAATGAACGTGTGCTTCAGAGAGCAGTGTTTCCAACGTTGCCTTACTACCCAAAATACATCCACCTAGTGCGTCGCCGTGCCCACCGACGTACTTAGTTAAGGAGTGAACCACGAAATCAGCACCAAGTTCGATCGGTCGAGTGGCGATGGGTGTAGCAAGGGTTGAGTCCACGACAAGCTGAATTTTGTGAGCCTTAGCGATGTCGGCACAAGCCTTAATGTCAGTTATCGCTAGGGTGGGATTGACAGGCGTTTCGATCCAAATCATTTTCGTGGCCGGCGTGATTGCATTAGCAATTGCCGCTGTATCCGTTGGGTCAACAACGCTGGAAGAAATGCCAAACCTTGGTAACAAATCTCGAATCAGCTCTGATGTTCCAGGATAGTGGATGGGTGTAACGATTACGTGGTCGCCACTTTTCAGTAATCCGAGTAATAGAGTGGAGGTGGCAGCCATACCAGAAGCCAATGCAAGGCAGGCTTCCGCACTTTCCATGGCGGCGAGTTTTTTCTCTAACAACAATGTGGTTGGGTTCCCCCAACGCGTGTACATCAACGGTCGTTCGTCCTCAAACGCGTTGATTGAGAATCCCTCAGCAGTATCCATAAGAAATGTGGATGCCATGGTGAGATCAGGTGAGGATGCTGGATGGTTTGGATCACTATGTTCACCAGTATGAACAGCAATGGTTTCAATTGAGCTAGACGACATAGATTGACTCGAAGTTCTTAAAAGGACAATAAAGGACAGTACAGGTCCGCCGCGAGGCGCGTCCGCCGGACGAATTAGGCGCACATCGTTCCTTGCTGAGAGTCTCTCTCGGGACTTTTCGTTCCGTGAGACTACAACTTCAATGATTTAGCAGTTCTTAGACGCTACGCACCGCTCTCGCGATCATCGGGGCAGTGTGACTGGTTGAAGTTTAGGCAGGAGCTTGTACCTAAACAGGTCCTTTGCGAGATTCCAACACCTTCCTAATGTTCGCCTAATGTAATTTTCTTTATTGTCTGGGGTCGTGGCGACAATGCTTGTTCCTAGTGGATGTGGTGAGTCGGGAAGTGCTGATTGGCTGTTGACTGCCACAACTCAGGTACTCCTCAATTTAAACTAGGCATTCAGATTTCTTAGTTTTGCCCGACCACTTCTCACACATGCATCGTGTGCGCAAGATCCGTTAAGGAGTACTCCGTTCTTGGATTTAAGTATTTGTGATAGCCCATACTATCGTTTTCGCAATCGTGATTTAGTGGATTGGTATCTGTGGAATCAATCCACGGTGAATTTCGCGAAAAGTGAAAACAAAGATATCCGTGTCGTAGT
Source organism: Gammaproteobacteria bacterium bin55 (assembly GCA_002238665.1). Classification (GTDB taxonomy): domain Bacteria; phylum Pseudomonadota; class Gammaproteobacteria; order Pseudomonadales; family Azotimanducaceae; genus Bin55. The sequence continues at coordinate 5,645 of MPMU01000034.1, read as the reverse complement.
CGGAAGCTATTACAGTCAGGTCACTCACTTCGGGGAGTGTCGTTGGTATCAAAATGAGGCTTATACGAAATCACTGAACGAGACGTATGTCAACGTCCTTGTAGACCGAGAGGAAAATCCGGCGTTCGTTCACTTATATCGTTCGATAGTTAGTTGGACGGTGAATCTCTCACTAGCCCAGCAGAGGATGTTACCTAGTGCGGACTTGCCTCGTGTTTTGGTGCTGGATTCCATGACCTTGTTACCTAAATTTCTGAAGTCTGAGGAAACCAATCACACGTTACTTCTAGCGGATATTGATCAGTCAGACCTTTTCAATCGGATTATTCCCGACCGTCCTCAGCCGCAGTCTTCTAAAGTCATTCAATTTCCACGACGGGAGTCGCAAACGGAAATTCCGCTTGAGGACTACTATGAGATAACCTTAGCGCGTTCTCCGGTATTGGATTCGGAATTTCTAGACGGTTTCCACAAGACTCTTGAGAGATTTAATGCAGATTCGTCTAGAGTAGCCGCACAGCTGATGGACAACGTGATGCTACCTGCAAAGATTGCATCCTATGTTCTGGATCTGGACCAATCGGATGATTGGGGTGACGCTAATTTATCGAATTTGGCGTATAGCCTGCTTACGCAGATGGGACGTTCAGTTTGCTTCGATCATCTAGCAGGAGGATTCCTCCAAATGCACAACGCCACAAGTGGCCAGGTTGGTACGGCTACTGCCGAAAAAAGACTAACTGTCAGTGCATATCTACTACGAGTTTATTGTCGAGCGCTGGAAACTACTGACGATGTGTTATTTGAGAACGTAGCCAGATTAACGGCTGAATATCTTCATCAACAGAAATTACCGGGGTTTTTATTTCCAACCACGGTCTGTGACACCGCCCACAATGATCTGACGCACTATACGTGGAACAAACTAAACGTCAAAAGGCAATTGACCGAAGATGAATTTCTCGTAGTAGAGACGCTATATGGCCTAAACCGGCGGCCCGATTATGGAAGAAGATTCTGTTTGAAGAGGGTTGACTCATGGTACAGCGTGCTGGACCAACTGTTCTTTGAACCACAAGAGGCAGCAGACCTTCTTGAGTCAGCTAGATTGAAGTTACTTGCCAATCGGAACGATGAAGCACTTACGGTGGATACGCGAGTAAATCCTGTCACATGTGCAGCGGTTAGCCTGGCACTACTTAAAGCGGGAAGACACTTTCAGAATAATGCCTACGTCGATTCGGCTCACGAAGTCATGGAACGATTGCTGGATCACATCGAATTCAAAGACGATAAGGAGATTCTGCGGCTTCTCAACTCAGCAGATCTGATCTACATGTTGGATACTCTGCTTGAGTTTCTTCAGGATCGATGGATCTCTTACTACTACGAAATTTGCACATTCATTGGGCATCTCATGGTGGATAACTGGTCGATACTGGATAGGAGTCAAATCGCAAAATCGCAACTCTTAGGAAACGAGTCGGATGTCGATTACGAAATGGTTCCCGAGTTTTTTCCGATATTCGATCTTCAGATAGACCGAGAGTCAGAGACGGCTGTCTTAATTCGCGCGTTTCGACGGCTCGCAAGCTTGCACGACAATCCTCAATTTAAACTGGTCTGGCAAACTCAGCAGGACCTCGTGAGTAGCGCTGTGGGTGAGAATGTGTTTGATTACCTCGAGGATGTAACTGAAATAATGCGCTCGGAAAATCCTCGTTTGTTGCAATCAACGGTTCTGCGCGGACCTGTGGGCGAATGCAATAGATGGCGTCAGACCCTTGAAGAGAAGCTGGCAATACCAGGGGACATTTACGTGATTCCGTACGGTCCTCCTAGTAAAGAATTCTTGACCCCTACTCATGTACCTATACATCCTCTTGAAGGGCGAATAGACAAGGTGATGGCTTACGTTAGTACAGGTGAACAAAATGAGCTGGATTTGTTTGACAATCTCGACGAGCTTGTAACATACCTTCATTCAGGTGAATACGTGTAGACGCTGGCCTGTCTGCGATCAGTCGTTAGCTGGAGATTAGCGTACCTTCAGGTATCCTACGCGAGTCACAATAAAGAGGATCAGTGCAACAACCACAATGGATGGTCCGGAGGGAGTGTCCAACGTCGCCGAGGCAAATAACCCGCCTGCCACCGCAATAGTACCTAAGACAGCTGCGGCGAACGCCATGATTTCAGGGGTTGGTGAGAAACGTCGTACCGTCGCTGCTGGAATAATCAGAAGTGCGACGATAAGCAAAACACCGACGATTTTAATTGCACCTGCAATCACCGCGGCTAGCAAAATGCCGAATATCAATCGAGCTCTTTCTGGACGTAAACCAGCCACTTCTGCAATTTCCGAACTGATAGTGGCGGCAAGTAATGACCGCACGATCCAACAGAGTACAGCCAACGCGAGGATTCCACCTACCCAGATTACCGCTAGGTCTAAGCGCGAAACAGCTAGCAGATCACCAAATAGCAATGCATGAAGATTGAGTCGCATCTGAGGAAAGAAGGACAGAATGACAAGCCCAAGAGCTAATCCTCCGTGAGAAATAAGCCCAAGTAGCGTATCGGTCGGTAAAGTCTCTCGACGTTCAAGGTATAGCACGGCCAACATTACTAGAAGCGCCACCGAGAAGATGCCAATCACAAGGTTGAGATTGAAGATGATTGCAAGTGCAACTCCAAGCAGTGCTGAATGCGCCATGGTCTCACCAAAATAGGCAAGTCTGCGCCAGACGATAAAACATCCGGTCGGACCGGTCACCAATGCCAGCCCAATACCTGCTAAAAGAGCTCTTACAAGGAAATCATCCAACATTATTGCGGAACCCTATTAGTTGACTACTGCGGTAGCAGGTGCTTCGTCGTATTCGTGCGGAATAAGGACGGCGAAGTTGTCTCCCATATCCATAGCTCTTTCAAGGTCGTGCGAAATCAGTAATACCCCGCAACCCAAATCTTTCCGAACTTCATCAATTAGTTCATGAACCAAATCCGTTCCGGCCGCATCGATGCCTTGGGCGGGTTCGTCCAAAACTAGCAAATTGGGTCTGTGTAGCATAGCGCGTGCCAACAATAAACGTTGGAATTCACCCCCGGATAGCGTTGTCACGGGCGGATTACCGAGACGATCTAAGCCAACTGTCGTGAGCGCTGTATCTATCTCTTGCTTAGAGAATCGTTTTGTTAACGTAATTAAGCGCCGGATACTCAGAGGTAAATTAGGGCTGATTGTCAATCGTTGAGGCACATAGTCCACTACCAAGGTCGAAGATTTCTCAATCTCTCCCTCCGTAGCTTGAATCAGACCAAGCATAGTCTTCACACAGGTTGACTTGCCTGCGCCATTCGCGCCGATAATGAATACCAGCTGACCCAAGCCGACAGAGAGGTTGACATGTCGGAAAATCCACCTCTCGCCTCGTTTTACACCAAGTTCTCGTGCATTAATGAGAAAATTTTGTGTACTTGGATCAGGATCGGGCATGGAAATTGGATTATCGTTTTAAATAATGAATGGTTGTAGCGAAAACCTCTGTCTCACAGCACCGAGTTCTTGCCATCGGATGTATGCGGTCAAAGTCTAGTGAGGTACTCGCTGAAGCCATAACAGTTAGGGATTACTACCAGTTTGTACAACACGGCTTAACATTGCAGTTTAACCAGAGGAGAGTGCACTTGCCGCTCAGAAAACTTTTCAACTTGGTTCTAAGACATCGTTGCGGAGAGAACTACATAATCATGCTTCTGGGTATGATCGTTGCTATGCCTGTTTATGCAGATGACTTGAAGGTGGTAGCGTCTATTAAGCCGGTTCACTCCTTGGTGAGCGCCATCATGGAAGGAGTGGGGGAACCTCATCTCATAATGAAAGGAATGGCCGATCCCCATGGGTTTACACCGCGTCCTTCTGACGCCGCTGCCCTGTCTAATGCTCAGATTGTCTTCATGGTTGACGAACACATGGAAACCTCGGTGGTGGCAATGATTGAGGCACTCAATGTGGACGCAAACGTTGTATTTCTGACTGACTCTGAGGGATTGATTAAGCGCCCTTTACGAGAAGGAGGAGCGTTTGAAGTAGATCATGCTCATACGCATGGTGCTGAAAGCGGTGGTCATTCACATGGAAGTGAATCCGCGTCCTCATCTGAAACGGATCATGCTCACTCTGATTCGCACAACCACAGTCATGGCGACTCCCACACGCACAGTCATGATGGTCCACATGACCACACACACGGTGACGTGCATGGCGGTGATGTCCACGAAGTAGCGGAAGGGGAACCCTTTGATTTACACATCTGGCTTGATCCGTTCAATGGGGCCATTTTGGCTGGTCACATTGCAGCGGTATTGTCGGAGGCAGATCCAGAAAATGCAGAAACATATCAGAACAACCAGCAATCGTTATATTCGAGACTCGACCAATTAACCTATGACATTGACCAATTGTTGACCTCTTCTAGGAATCAACCTTTCTTGGTTTTTCACGATGGGTACCGTTATTTTGAGGATCGCTTTGGTTTAAATGTTGTTGGATCCATTGTTGTCACACCTGAGCGAACACCAGGTGCGAAGCGACTTCGAGAACTTCAGGAAAAGGTACGAGAGTTAGAGGTTGTATGTGTCTTTGACGAACCTCAGTTCGATACACGAATTATCAATGTGATAACTGAAGGGTCGGAGGTCAAGTCAGGTACTGTGGATCCGCTGGGAGCCTCACTCGAAGATGGACCGGGACTTTACGTCTCAATGCTCGAAAATTTAGCTGAAACTTTCAGTGCCTGTCTAGCACACGAATCGCACGACCACGGGCATTAAATCAACAGAATTTGCTAGCTATGGCTTATTCGTCTCCTGTCTAGGAGAGATTGAGGTATCGGGCCGCGCACACATCATCAAGCCGTTTTACCCGTATCGAATTCGGAGCATTGGCCTGAATTGGTCGGGTTCGTTTCATAGTCAATCTTCTAAGTAATTGATTTTATACGCTTCTCTGGGTGTCACGGTGGACGATTAGGTTTGTAGTGTCTAATAGGACGTATAGCTTGAAAAGATCAGGAAATTGGCATAATTACTTCATGTATGTACGTGTCGCAAAATCCCCCAACAGTCCCTATCCAACCGTCCATGTGATGAAGAACCAGCGCATCAACGGTAAACCTCGAGCGAAGATCATCCGCTATCTCGGCGTCGCTCACAATGATGGCGAATTGGAGCAACTCCAACGCCTCGGACGACAAACGATCGAAGCGCTTAAAGGCGAAGTAGAACCTGGTTTATTTGGTGTGGAAGATACTTATGAACGCTTTGTACAAGCCCGTTCAGTGGCGGAGAAGCATCCCGTTGATGATCGCTCGGTAAACTTTGCCAAGATGGTACATCTCAAAGACCTGTGTTTAGGTTTTCACGATATCTATGGCAGGTTGTACCATGAACTTGGCTTTCATCGGATTTTGCCGCAGAGCCGAAATCGCAATGCATCCCACGCGTTGTTTCATACGGTCATGGCACGGCTTGCAAATCCAGACAGTAAACGTCGCAACGACATAGATCTGGCGAAAAACTTCGGTATACGCCTACAGCTGGAGAAGGTTTATCGCATGATGGATCATTTGGACGAGGCTCGC
>MPMU01000033.1 GCA_002238665.1 Gammaproteobacteria bacterium bin55 | reverse complement strand
GCAGCCATCGGACGGTTTGACGATTCCAAATGGTGCTGAGGTATCGGAGCCGGCGGAGCATTGATAAAGCGTTGAAGTCAAGCACGTAGTGGATCAATGTGGGAAGTCCCGTATTGATCCACTTCGGTAGCGTGGTTAGAGAATCTGTCCGTGTGGAAAGCAACACTGCCGAGGCGCGGCGAGGAGATGCTTCGGACGAGGACTAGCTAAGATCGAGTACATTCACGACTATCTGGCCAACAAGTAAAGCGAAAAAGGTCTTGATTCCGGCGCTCTGGGTTCGCCAGACCTGAAGGACTGGCCGGACAAGAAAGAACTTGATGGCTTGTTGAAAGATATCGTTGATACCGCCAAGCGACTCAAGTCAGCTCGACATCGCTTGGAGAAATTCTAGTTTATAGTTAGTTCCGTTCTTCTTGCGCCGTTTCGTCGGCTTGACACCGACCAATGCGTCTGCGAGCTGGATCGGCGTGGCAGAAATGTGGAGATCTTCGTTTTTGTGCGACTTGCGGGATTTCTTGGTGTATTTGCTTTTCATGGATCAATATGCACTAACTTGGTTGTTTCTTCTACTCTTTCTTTGGCAATGGAAGATTTGATTTCATCAATTTCTTGATTCATTTCATTCACTTCTTTCTTAACTTCACCAAGTTCTTCCCTGACGGACCCAAACTGGGTGGACATTTCCGTTCGCACTTGATGAAATTCCTCTTGAACATTGTCAAACCTTCCTTCAATCCGATCAAAACTTGAATCTAGACTCGCCCAACCGGCTAGTGCCACAGTAACTATTAGACCTGCCAATCCGAGACCTGTGGGATTGTCCTTTATCCAAGACCAGGTTTTGTTCTTTGGGGTTGAGTCTACATTTACCCTTTCTTGTTCAAGAACAATCTGATTTTCAAGACTGCCTGGCATTATTCATCCAATTGACAGTTATGTCAAATATTTTCTGCAAATACCGTTTTGGGTGGTTACGCTGACCCACCTGCAGGTAAGTCAGCGAAAGTCGGCGATGTGTGTCGGTCATACCGCCTCCTGTATTTTCATGGCTTGTTTTTTCGCTCCTTTATCGTGTCCTATAGCACCGCTGAGATAGAGTTTGCCCGTCACCCAGTCATAAAGCAACTCTGCCACCAATGCATGTATCAACCGTAGCCACGACGCCGCAGTCGAGAATATACGTGCCACCGCGGCTCCGGCGGCTCTCAGTCTAACTTTTTTCGCTTTACTCGGTCGGGCTATGCCCTCTGTACCGAGGAGAGAATCTTGGCTTTCTCATCTTGATCTTCGCTGTAGAACTGGCGATGAATCAAGCACTTCCTCTCACCCACGATAGTCATTCCTAGAGGTATTTCTTAAACCTGCTGGTTAGTAGATACAGCAGCACTGGCAGCACTAGTAGGAATCCCGAGTACACCCAGTACGGATTGACCGAAACAGGAATGCAGAGGTAGACCATCGATATCCACGCAATGGCTGGCTTAAACAGTCGTTTTGACGTGTGGTAAGTTGTAGCGCTTTCGCGTCCTCCGCAACATTTACGAACGTTTCGTTGGACTAAGCCGTCGACTAACGCAAGCGAAATCCAAAGCATCATTACTGGTGCTATGGCTACTAGTAGACATAGTCTGAGGGTAAAGAGATTTGTCGACTCAGTGATCGTCTGCCAGTAGTGGTTGTTTTTGAAAACGATGGCCACGCGTTCCTGTATCGCCTGCAGTCGTCGTTCGATCACTCGTCGCATGTCGGAGAATTCTGAATTGATTCGCCGATGTATGACAATCGGGTCCATGAGTTGGTACTTTCCATTGAAATGCTCACCAATCCAATCAGTCTCAAGTGTTGTTCTCACTGAAATTGGGGGTAGGGTGGGTACGTTGGATGGAGACTGAATCAACAGTAACGAAATGAGCACGCACAGGATCCAACAAATCAGTATCCAAGCAAAGATTTTGACCGGCAGTACAAGTAGCCGAGCGATAAAACTCAATCTGTCTGAGTCCTTCGTTGTATGCTTCCAGTAGGAGAGCACACTTGATCCATCTTCGAGATCATCTCAAGCAATTGGCGCGAATCGGTAGGAAATTGATGGTTAGTAACCTTGGCCAGCGGCAAGTGGATTTTCCACAGGTGACCTCCCTCTAGCAACGCGAACGCGTGTCCCTTCGGTAGTGAAAACAATTCAGAGGGAGAGACTAGAGGAACTTGCGACTTAGAAAGTTTGTCATCGTTCTTTGAATTGAAGTCGACGTCTGAGTCAGCGTTAGTCGAATCACTTACTCCAGAAGAACCAGTCAAGGAGCTAACCGAAACCTGGGGTAACTGGTTCGTCAGCATTTCTGCTGTGGCCAGTTCCCGAACGCGCATCATTAAGAGCGTGTTGAAGTTTCCTGCGACTTGGTTGGACTTCGCGCGATTTCCAATGCGTGCTTCAACGTCAGACCAAGTCTGGGTATATGCAGTAACTTGAAAACCCGCACCTCCGGCTTTGTTTAACAGAGGAACGAATTCGTCACCGATCAATTCATTGAACTCATCCGCATGAAGGTTTATCGCCGTAGGTTTCTCTTCCGTACCGTCCTCTGGATTCGATAAACCATGTCGATAGATGGCACCCGCAACGGATAGAAGGTCGGCAAACATGGAGTTGCCAATTGCAGAAGCTACCGCGGTATCCGTCAGCGAATCCAATCCGATGTACAAGATGCCAGTTGACCTGATCAAGTCCAGCCAGTCAAAGTTCTTTCGTGGATCATCGTCTTGATTTGGAGTAGGTGAGAGCAGGTCTGCCACAGCACCTGTGGTCAGTTTCTCCATGAGTGGTCCCACGGAACTGACGATCTTGTCGAAGTACGTTCTATCGTATTTGAGCGCGGAGAGTAGACCTTCCATGACTGGATCGCTAATCTCCAAGTTCTGTAAAAACTGAAAATGAGCTATGGTTTTCTTTTCGCGATTCTTGATTGTTGACGGTACGTTGGCGAACGATTTTGCATTCTCCAGTTGCCGAATTTCCTTGGACCAACCTTTGGATGCATTACGATCAAGAAATACCCTCGCATAGTCGACGAAAAGTGGTTCGATGTCGTTGACGTAGCGACGTATGAGACGATAGGTTGGTGTTATTTTGAGTTGTGCCAATGCTCTGGCAATAACGTTCACAAATCGCCAAGCGAATTCGCGGAAAGCGGCGGAATCGCCCTCAGAGGGTAACTGATTAGCAATGCGTGTGGCAACTTCGGTGATTCTTGAGTACCGACCAATTGGGTTATAGCGAACCGATAGGTCAGGATATCCCAAATGAAATACCTGTAGATCGTCAAGCCGATTCGCAGCGGCCGCTTCCACCACAACTCTATGTAGAAGTGCCTTGTCACCTTTGGGATCAAATACGATCACGACCTCATTTCGATGAATATCTTGCTGGATGAGAAGCTCAGCCAGACGTGTTTTCCCTACCCGTGTTGTGCCCAGAACTAACGTATGACCTACGCGATCTGCAAGATTCATGTAGACGAGCGAATCCTTAAACCCAACATTGTGGATTTCCGGTTTACCGCTATGCGACACCTGATCTACTTTTCGATTGGATTGAATCAATCGCCTAAAGATGGATTTCTTATTTTTCTGGACGGATTGCCGGTTCTTCTGTGACTCAGCCTCTTTCAGCCTTTGCGTGTGTTTCTGTGTCCAGCGAAAACCCTTACCGAGAAAAAGTCTTCCAGGTCTCAGGATTCGTGGTGTTAGTTCCATCGACCATAGGGATTGCCGAAACAGTTGGTCTTGATACCTAAACAAGGTGTATGCTTGGAGCATCCTGCGAAGAGCCAGCAGGACCAAAACCCCTGAAGCCGCGTATTGCCAAGGAGGAGAGAGGAAGAACAAACTCGGAAAAACTAAGCATGCGATAGCCAGACTCATTGCCCAACAGCCGGTGACCAACTCGACCGGAGTCCGTAGTAATCCCTCAAGTGGGTAATTCCTCACCTTTTATTAGCGAGCTAAGTCGTGAAATGTGACCCTAGTTCCCTAGCTCGGCGAGAGAAATAGGAGAGGGTATACCGTCTCTGAGTCGAAGCAATACCGGTACCTGGCCAGCTCTTGGATAAACTCTTTCCAAGGTGCCGAGGTCCATATTCAGAGTCACTCTACCTTGTTCTACATCAAGAGGGTTGATTCCATGTTGATTTGCCCACAGGCCGATATCGGCTTCATCTGCTTGATTGACGAAGTAGATATCCAATCCCGCAGCAATATCCAATCGCTCAAGAATTGACCCGATTGCGTCGGAACAAAGGAAGCAGTCGATTTCCACGAACAAAAGAATTCGGTCAGTCTTGAGAATTGCCTGCGAATCTGACTTACTAGGTAATTTCTGAACATCTATGAGAGGTTGGTTACCAATCAGTTCTTCCATAGCTTGGTCAAAGGCATGTTGAAACATCAAGACTCGTTGTGTGTCCTCGTAGACGATTTGAGCCCAGCGCTTGGCGTACTCACTTCGCTTTTGTGTAGTAGGTGCGTGGATACCCAACACCTCGAGTGGTGAGATTGATTCATCGCTCAAGTACTGTCTCAGGTTTTGCACGAGGTGCTGATGTTCTTCCCATTCTTCAGGAGATAGATTCAACAGATCAGATCGTTCATCAATCACCTGAGTAGAGACTACTGTGTCGTGCTTAGTCTTGTAGGTATCAAGAGAATGTGTAACCTGTGCTATTGAGGGAGGTGCGACGAGACAGAGAAGAAAAAACATACAGGCTCTGTTTCTTGCTCGACAGGAAACAATGGATAACCTCCGATAGGCAATCTGTAAGGCATACCAATTTGCAGTTGAAGTATTCATTGTGCGAATGGAATGAGGCTGCGAACGGGGATTTCTTCTTTAAATCTGCAGTCCTGCAATGTTTGAACTGTATTTCCGGATCCTGCTCGATTAGGTCTGCTAATGACCTCTGCTTCTGCAATGATCTCAGTTGCGAGTTCCGTCTCCTGAACTGATTCCAGAGATTCGGTAAGGATTTTGTGCTCCGGAAAGAACCAAAGTAAGGTGACTGATATGATCAAGAAGAGTGCTGGAATCACTGGTCATTCTCTCCAAGCGTGCATCTCTCAAACGAAACTAATCGTGCAACGGGATCTTCAACCAGAAACCATGCGGGACCTGCTAGCGTTTCCAAAGCGTCCTTTAACGTCATCGGACCGAGATGTCTATGGATCAATGCAAGTGGCATCTTGAACAACGCAAGAAGCTCCTCGGACTCCTTGTCTGACGTAGGTGTCCCTAGTCGATAGCCCCGTTCTGCAAGTAGCATGGACATAGCATCTCCTACGGTGTTGATGTCCTTCGAGAAATTAAATGACCCTTTGAATCTGAGGACATATTTCTGTTCAGCCGTAGGCTCATCGACTACGCTGATGTATCGTCCGGTTTGAGTATCTGCATTTAGCTGACTCGCAATCGCCATTCCGCACAACAGAACGAGTCCAGACAGATGGAATCTATTGAATTTGTTAAAGTGGTTTGTCTTCTGCATGAGCAGAAGTATTCATCTCAATCAAGAGGAGAGATGGTTTTTCGATTCAAGGATTGGAGTGAATTTACGAACTCTATGGCTTGGAGAGGTGGATGCTAGCGTTATTCGCAAACTACGCCGTCGCCATCTCCGTCGCTCATGTATTTGTATGCCGGGTGATCTCTCTTAACTGGGGTGATCCCATGTTTTCGTGCTTCAGCACACGAGATACGCCCATTGCGGTTGTCATCGAATTGCTCCAACACTGGATCGTCGGATGGTGCACTCGCAGACTGAGTGGAAACAAGAGTCGAGCATTGAACTACATTCATATCTGTATCTGCACACTGAGACAGGATGGCTTCGACTGCGTTCACCTCTCGACGATCTATCGTCAGGTTGTACTTTCGTCGTACTTCAAGCGTTCTCGCTACGAACCAACATGCATTCTTGTCTGGTCGCCACTCTGCGACGTCCTTTCCGCTCTTTTGATAGCGATTTACGGTCGCGCTCGCCAAAGTAAGGTTGAGTAAATCCGTTGCGAACGCTTTTTTCACCGAATCGGACATTCCACACATTCCACTATCGTGTGCCTCAGAGGTTGCCACGATGTGTTCAATATCAGTATCTCTCTTTGAAGCAAAACATCGCTCCGTATATGGGCCGTAGATCTTGCCTAATGAAGAAATAATTCGATCTTCAACTGACTGCAAGTAGGGGTAATCAGACCTCTCATAGGGTGTACATCTATTTTCAGGTGCAATCCTGACTCCGCGGTACTCCTCTGCAACACTGAATGTGGAGATTACCAAGAAAATCAATCCAATGAAAAAGATTGTTTTGCTCACAGCAGACTTAACGAAATTTGATTGTGCCCTCATTTTCTGACGATCGGTACATTACAACGACATCCTGGTGAGTTGTTCGACAAAAGCCAATGTGAAATAAGAAGTAGAGCGAGTTCAACAGCGCAAATCGACATCATCAAAGACTCACAATTTGCTAGGACCTTACTCTCTTGTACTTAGTGGTGGACGAGTGGATTTGCCGCCATGGACAGAAGGTTCGCTACACCACTTTAACCGCAATAGCTGTAATCCGTCACTCAGGGAAGACGGAAGATTTAACATCGAAAGTAATGCAGCGTCTAATTCCTTTCGTGCTTCGTCTCGATAGGCCTCATTGGCTGGCAAAAATTCTCGGTCCTTGAATTCCTCGAAAATTGACTTACACATGTCAATTTGTGCTGGAGATAACTTCCGAACATCAAGGGTTAACATATTAGGAATAGCACTAATGGAGAGCATAGCGCGACCTTTTTGTTGTCTAGTAGCTACCCACCAAAACAGTATCAGTCCAAAAATAGAGTTACCCCACAAAACTAGCGGTTCGTTAAACTCTTCTTGGTTGGGAATCAGATTAGGCCATGCTCTGCCCCCGATGCTGGGTTCAGAAGTGATACAGACGGATAAAGGTTGCGAATTCAACCGGAAGTCTCGGTTTGAATGAAGTCTTGACGTTGTGTTCTCCCATACCTCATTTGCAAGGGCTCTTTCATTAGGCTCAACAACTCCCTTACTGTCGGGTGAAACGAGCATTCTCTTTTCTCGATTTGCATCATGATTCCACAGCATTGGGTAGGTTGGCTGATCTTGCGGATTGAGTGGAAGTTTTTCAAATACCCCACCATAACTCTTCATCAGTCGCATGTGATAAACACCACGTTCAGCTACCTCACCCATGCGGACTATCGGTATCTGATACTTTGGAGTCACCCGAGGTAAGACTAATTCACCTTCGGTCAAGTTTTTCACCATCTCACCTAACTCATGATCACGCATACCTGCTAGACCTGACTGAGACAAATCTGCCTTAATTGCTTGTGTATGAACCGTTTTCACATAATCCATCGCTTCCATTAGGGAGTATGGTCTGTGTGGGAGATTCAAAAACTCGACTTTAGTTGCAGTTCTCTCTTCCGAGAGATCTTTCCGGCGAGCAATAACTAAGCACTCTGCCATGGCAGTCTCGGAAGAGAAGTTTCTCACAGAATCTTCGGCTATCGAAACTATAGATATGTCTTCATAGTCCGCCTGTAGTTTGTTCCGTGCTTTTTTCCATGCACCACCAGCAATGAAAGTAAAAGGCAGAATTAATGCCATGATTCCCCCTTCCTTCAGTTTTCTGTGCGCCACGTCCATGAAATCGGACGCTAGTCCTGCTTTCCCATGGCCAAATTCTCTTTGCATGGATTGGAGTTTCTTCATCATCAGTTTTTGTTCGATTTCAGAATTGTCAAAACCTGCAAACGATGGTACTGGTACACCTATTCGATCTCCTTCTTGACCTACGGGTCGTGTAAAAGGAGGATTCATAATCACCAAGTCAAATGTTCCATCAGTAACAGGGAACAGCCGACTGTCCTCTTCAAGATACTTTTCATCTCCAGCAATTCGTGTACCGCCGATTTCAAGACGAGCACTTGGTTCGACAGATCCAAACAATCCAAAAGCATGCTCATCCCTAATTAGATCGAGAGATCCGAGATAGACCTCATTTACGTCTGCTTCTCTCGCCCTTGACGTAGCTTCATCGGTCCCATATGGCAGGGTTCTAATTTGTGAATATTTGTATGCGACACCCGGGAAAGTGCTAGATAACATTGAAGACGTAATGTGGGCGGCAGATGGCATAATGTCTGCACCTACCAAAACACTCTCCATGAAATGAGCGTGCATTTTTTTGTCATTACCACCCGCCCGTCGAATACGTCGATAAATACCTTTTTGAACTGCGGACAAGAGCGCTCCTGTTCCACAGGCGAAGTCCGCAATCCGCATTTCTAGCCAAGAGGCTTGTTGGCTCCAATTTACCTCCATTCGATCCAGTGCAAGCTCTGCTAGCAAAGTTGCCGACGAGGGAAGGGTATAGAAAGTTGCCAGTAACTTGCGATCCGTTATAAGCGTTTGGAACATTTTCCCTGTGAGCTCGTGGAACGTAGTAGCTCCCAGGTCCGTCAATTGGACAGCCGTTGAATTTGCGACCGTTAATACTGAGTTACGTAAACTCGTGTGAATCTGTTCCAAGAGACTTAGCGCTAGGCTGAAGATTGGGTAATAGTTGATGGTCAATATGGACTTCCACTTTCTCGCTATTTCTAGCCAATTACACCGTTCACCTAACGCACTATCAACTCTTGGGACATTGGGTAATTTCTCGATTGAATAGTGAAAGACGAATGCATTTATAAGGATCGCAGCCGCCATACGGCATGTTTGTTCTCCGTCTTCCTGATGGAGTACCAAACCTAGGGGTACGGGATATTCTTCTCGATAGAGGACATGACTCAAGCTCTGTACTCCATGTACCAGTACCGTCTCTCCTTGGCTAACGAGCCTCTCAGATAGTGTTACAAGCTCAATGGTGTTAGCAAGATCATTGATGCTACCAGATGACCAACCCTCTTTAGGAAAACGTTGCAATGTATCGTCTTCTGAAATCTGAAGTGTCGCAAATTCCAAAGTGGAATTTTCTAAAGATCCTTGAGTCACCTCAGGAGGATAGACTACTGCAACGCCAGCTTCAATTAAATTCCCCCATGTGGTGACTGAACCTATGCGGTCTCTGATTTGTTGCTCAACACCTGAGACGTCGCCTTCTTTATGCTTGCACTCTACGACCACTGGTTGACATCCATGCGTATCTAAAAGCACATCCGGCTTATCAGAAGGTCTACCCACAATCACGCCCGTTTTTTCGATGTGAACGTTTTCTTCAGACCAGTTGGGGTGGCGCTCCATGAGCAGTTCACCAAGTTTTGCGTTAATTACTTCCTCTGATTGTCTAGGCATTTCAATTTCTCTCTGTACTATCTATGAAATAAGCTGAGTCGGATTTATTGGAATCATCTTAAAAAATGTCTGACAAAACTCGTCGGTTAGTTGCATGTAATGAACTAAGAAGGAACTGACAATAGGGCTACACAAGTACAAAAATATTTCTTTTTGCGTACATTCCGAAGAATGCACCATGATTCATAGATTAAAGCAGAGACTGATGCAACTAGAGTTTCAACGACTTTGAGATGGCTACCTAAAAGACCTCCCTATTTGACTATCAATCAATGATCGCTATGTGGCTCTTGAAGTAGAAAATTCCTGAAGCACCCTTAAACCTAACACTCAAAATACTATTCCGTAGAATCAATAGAAAGTTGGGTCCTGCAGGACCCAACTAATTTCGTGATCGATCACGAGGTGACCTGAATGTTGAGGATTCTGTTTTTACCTTCAAAATTCCAAAGTAAATCCAACACCTATTTTAGTTAAAAAATCAAATAATAGGAATTTACCTAATGCTCAATTTACTGTTAACTTCCATAGAAGGAACTGGACTGTGAACGATTATCGGTCACTCATTTTCTTCCTTCAATTGCTGGATGTGTCCACCGAATATCCATACAGAGGCAATTGCTAACGGCACGATTACAGCACCTAGGAGGAAGAAAGGCACCCAAGACACCTGAGTCAACATAGGCACAACGTTGGTCGTAATCAGTACTCCTACGACCGCTGCAGTACCACCAATTCCGGCCAGAGATCCAACTGACTTGCCAGAGTAGAAATCACTAGGTAAAGTCTGAATGTTGCCGATTGCCAGTTGAAAACCAAATAGGATGATCGCGATGAGAAACACAGCCAATAGCGGTTCAGCAGCGAATGCAGTTGCGACCAATACCGGAAGCATTATGGAGCCGCCGAGGGTGATCGTAAATTTCCGAGTCTTATTGATCGACCATTCCAATGCAAAGAGTCGTTTGGCCAACCAACCGCCGAAGAGACTACCTGCGGCAGCACCGGCATAAGGTACCCAACCAAAAAGTCCGATTTGCTTGATGTCAAAATCAAACTGTGCCACTAGGTACAGAGGTAGCCAAGTCACAAACATCCACCATACCGGATCTAGGAAGAACCTGGAAGCAATCACAGACCAACTCTGACGAATGGACAGTAGCTCGAGGAAACTAGGCGCAAGTTGCTCCACCTCTTGTTCGCCAGAGGCTTCGTCCTTTTCTTCGACCTGACCCTTTAGGATGTAATCCCGCTCTTCTTCGCTGAGCCAGGGATGCCTATCAGGAGGAGCTTTATATAGAAACAACCAAGGAATAATCCACAGCACACCAACCAAGCCGATGACGACAAATGTACCTTGCCAACCTAACCATAAGAACATAAATGCAATTAACGGGGTGGAAATCAATGCACCTACTGATGCACCCGCATTGAATACGCCCTGTGCCAATGCTCGTTCCTTAATAGGGAACCACTCGGCATTGTTTTTGGTTGCTCCCGGCCAGTTTCCAGCTTCTCCTATTGCTAGGAAAAACCTCACGAGACCGAATGACATTACGCCTCGAGCGAGAGCGTGCATAGTAATCGCGATCGACCAGACAACAATCGCTAGCACGAAGCCTATTCGAGTACCGATCCAATCAAATATCTTGCCAAACAGTGATTGACCAATGGCATAGCCCACCATGAAAAACGAAACAATGAGTGCATAGTCTTCCGTTGTAAGCCCAAGATCAGCAGAAATTTCCGGCCACATAATTGCTAGTGCATTACGGTCAATGTAATTGATGACCGTCGCCAACGCAACGAGTGCAATGATCCACCATCGCAAGTTCTTCATTTTTAGTTCTCCTCGGATAGAAAATCTTCGCGGGCTGGACTGAATACGTCGATCAATACACCTGGTTCTCGACATACAGCGCCATGTTCGTTATTTGGGTGGATGTAGAAGCTATCTCCGGCCTTCATCTGACGCTCCACCCCATCAATGAATACGTCAAATACGCCGGAAACAACATAAGTGACTTGGGCATGTGGGTGGTTATGTCTAACCCCCACGGCGTCTTTATCGAAGGAGACACGAGCCATCATGATCGTGTCACCGTAACCGAGAAGCTGGCGTCGCATCCCTTTGTCAACTAACTCCTCCGGACTTTCGCCTGAAAGAACGAAGTCTTGGCTTCTTGGTTTCAAATTTGTTCTCCATTGGAATTGAAAACAGCGGCAAAACCTTCCCAGTTCAAAGTGAAATCACCCACTTTCACCTTGTGCTTTGCTTGCTTGTCGGATTTTCTCGCAAAGGCAATAAAGTAACTTTGCTCTTTAGCGTTTTTGATTTGAACGACCTGATTGGAGTCGATCTCGAAATATGAGATTTGCTCTATCAACGGCTGGTTGTTCTTGGTGAATTCTGCGGGTCCGTTGTACTCTCCGTGAGTTTCCAGTACTGATACAAAGACAGCGTCTTTGCGTTTCTCTACGCGGCGTAGAAGAACTTGCTCGGACCGCAAATTGAAGTGGGGATCATTCGCACCTAATCTTGCGAATGACACTCTACTTGGTTGGTTAACCCAAGAGTGCACGGTATAAAACCGATTGTGGTTGATCCAAGTAAATCCGAAGGCTGATTGAGATGGCACTTGGTGCTCTGACTGTTGCCAGAGGTGTTGATAGCCGTTTTCCTTTCCCAAAGGCTGTAACTGCTCGGTTGCTACCGTCTTGGATTCATTGGTCGTAGCTAAGAAGTGTCCTTGATAATGTAGCGGGAGGTCGAACGTGTGCTTCTTTTCTCCTTGGACATTGAAAATGTCCACCACCACATAGCGATCTGGACTCAGACCGGTCACGAAGGCAATAACTCGCTCCAATGCGATATCCGTGTATGGATTGGTTGTCCATGATCGGACGAGTTTGATGTCCTTCTCATCTTGAAATTGATGAAAACTTGGACTGAAACGATCTGCTTCGTCGACGTTCCCATTAAAGTGGCTTTGCTCATCTACGACCACTGTGTTGTGAGCGACTGTCTGTTTGGCCCAGGTGGTATTCTCAGGCAGATATCGACCGCCTTCTTTCTGTTCGATATTTAGAAATCGTGCTCCACCATAGTCAGAGATAATCTCTCTGCCGTTGTCGAAGTAGAGCCAATTCAGGCGATCGAAGTGCCCGTGTCCAAATCCATGAGATGTCGCTTTGAACACCGCCGTCTGACCTTCTCCTCCAAGGTCGTCACGCAATATTCCTAGAACACCTCCCTTGCCATCTGGGCCGTCACGGATCAATCTTGTTTTGTATTGAAATGGTTGCGCTTTGCCTTCGTCAATTGCCTTCGCGTATCTGTAGCTATCTGCAGTGAGTACAAACCCATCTTGTACGTTGGCGATATCGAGTAACTGATCATCCGCAGTAAGGTGATAGACAACAGACACGCCATAACGCAACTCGACGGTATTTAGTCCCTTGTCCTTTATGGCATCATTCAGCGGGAAGAACAGTCCGTTGTAGGAAAGGTCAATGCATGTGTAGACGGCAAGAGGTAGCAGTGAATCGCGATACGCGAAAATTTCTCTTGCTGGTTCGTTTTCTTCAATGACCCTCGCAAACAAAATGAACGGCATGAGCGCGTATCGTTGGTAGTAAGGACCCTCCGTGTAGTATCCATCTGGACTAAACAGGTTGTCGATCAGGGCGTAGAATCCGGCTTCACCATTGAGCTCTGTGCCTTTGAGAGCGATGTCGACATAGTGTTTTTCGTCAATGACGTAACCGAGCGTTCCAACTCCGGCTACCGCCCAGGCGGCATGGTTATGAATTCGATTGAAGGTATAAGCAGACTCGTCGGATAGAAAATCTGCAAGGGGACGTAAGAGATTTTCTTCAATTACCCGACGAGTCGCTGTGTCTAGGTCTGCCCGAATGGCGTCGTAACCGAGCACCACGTAAACCATGAAAACTGACTCATTCAACACTTGCCAAAACAGTTGTCCTGGTGTGTTGGATCGCTTTACTGGGTGTTGTCCGAGCGTTGGGTAAAGATCTGCGTATTTAAGCAAGAGTTCAGATGCGTAGGTAGCGTAACTCTGTTCGCCCGTAAAGAGGTACAGCATTCCGGCTTCGTAGATCGCAATGCCATTCTGCTTATGTGTTTCGTGGGTATAGCCACCACCTGGATCGACTGGTATTGGCACATCCGGCGCAGGATCGAAGTACTGGGTGGTGCGTGCCGCAGTTTCATTGACATACTGCAAGAAGCTAGGGGAGGTGTGCAATTCAGCACGTATCGTGTCGACTTCCTCCGCTGACATCAGAGTGCGGGGATTGCCTGTGGCCGTAATCACATACAGACAAGCAAAAATAAAAAGCGCCCAGCATTTACCTTGAATCTTCTTCGTAGACATATTCACGGAGTGCGAACGAAAGGTACAACTTTGTGATCGGGTGTGTCTACTAGCTTGTTGTTGCTGACAGAAGTGACCGGATCGCCGACAGTTTCACTTACATGTATTGGAGCACTTGAGGTGAGTGAGTTATTGACTATCGATGCGTCTTGTACACCGTGCAAACGAATCGAGGCTTGGCTTTTGTTCCTTTTTCCTAGACCGACGTTTTCAAGTGTCGAATCCATCAAGACAAAGTGTGGACCGAAGGTGCTTTCATCGGTGCCTCCACGATAAAGGTTTGCAACCGAGCCTCCCACGTTCCTGAATTTTGAGTTGCTGATCGTCACATATTCGGCGTTGTAAATGCCTAGGTCATCGATCTCTGGGTTCAACTGCAGGATGGAACCGGTGATATTCTCAAACGATGAATTCGAAATCTCGATGGTATCCGCAAACGTATGTTTGGCTATAGATAGAACGTTGAATGAGTGGTTGGTATCAAGGTTTTGTACTGTGGTGTTTTCGATGATTAGTCGGTAATTACTGAGCATCGAACGTCTACTGGTTCGGATCAAGGAATTTCCGGCCATGTCTGGTGAAACATCGCCTGAGATCGATAAATTGTCCAGCCTCAGGAGCCCGCCATCGGTAATCTCGAATAGCGAATTTCTCTCAAAGCGGATGAAAGCACCACCTTGTTTTTCTCCTCTGATTGTCAAGGTCTTATCGATGACTAGCGTCTGCGGTACAAGGTAGTCACCGTCTGCCAATAAAAATACAGATCCGTCTTTTGCTTGCTCTATAGCTGTGGCGAGTATGTTTTCTCCAGGGCTTAAAGGAATTGATTCTCCACTGTCAAACGGCACAACCGTATTCGGTTTTGGATACCAATCAGGACCTGTCTCATCCCTTTGTAGCACATTAAAGTCACGCGAGACTCCGATGTCTTCTAATCCATGAGTCGGATATATGAGACCATTTTCATGTCTCGTGACCGTGGTTCTAGGTGAAGCGGCCTTAAATCCGTACTGAATCGCTGGATCAACGGAAATGTTGATAATGTTCTCTGAAAACGTAACCCCGCTGATGTCGTCATGCACCGTGATTTGTACAGGATTCTGCGAATTGTGGATTAGGTTTTTGCTAAATGTAGAGGAGATCGGCGGTGCTGATCTCTCTTCGTCGGCTCCCGCTGCAAGTTCGATATAAGCACTGTTGATGATCGTGTTATTTTCAATGACCGAGTCTTCGACTTGGTGATACCGATTAATTGGTGAGTTCGGGACTCCGTTCATGATTACCAACGCCCCACCAAACCGAAAGCCTCGTAAGCCATAGAGAAAGTTATTGCGAACGGTTTGCCTTTTGTTGATGACCCTAATGCCACCTGTGTGTGCAATGCCGTTTCCAAAAAAGACATTGTTTTCTATGGTGTTTCCATTGCCATGACGAAGCGTCAATGTACCTTGAGACTCGAAAAAGACATTCCCGTTGAAGGTGTTTCCCCCCGACTTACTCGAGACGATTTCGACTTCTCCATTACAGCGCTCGAAGTAGTTGTGTTCAACTCGAGTGAACGAATCAGACAGTGAATATTTGCTTGTCCCGATCCGCAGGGTCTCCCCGCCGTTAGAACCGAGCACAGGTCTATTACCGAAATAGTTGTGGTCTATTTGGTGGTAGTTCTCTTGACTTTCCGGCGAGTCCAATCGAACGGCCATCGTGACTCCCTTGTTGCTCTTACCAGCAAGGAAGTTGTGATCGAAGCGATTGTGCTTACCATACATCATCACCCAAAAGTCGGTTTCGTGACGTTCGGGGTTGTTGAACCTGTTGATGACAATCTCGGTGATTCGAGAATGATTGGCCAGTTGGCCTTTAGTGCGCCTGAATGACACGACCGTATTGGTCGGCGAATGTCCGTCTTTGAATACCAGTCCTTTGACGATTAGATATTCGCCGGCAATTCTGAGATTCGACCTGCCGGAGATGATTACTTCACCCTTTGTTTCCGCGGAGAGGGTGATTGGTTGGTCTTCTGTACCTTGACCCTCAAAGACAATTTCAAAGTCCCGCCACGTTCCGTTGGCCAGAGTGATCTCGTCCCCTGGTTTGAGATCCTTGGTTGCTTCGTGAAATTCATCCTGAGTGTGAACAAGCACTGCACCCGTTGAGAACACGCTGATCGTTAAAGTCAACAACACCAATAGAGTCTGTAACTCTATGGCACGACTGCGTCGTCGCAGTATCCAATTCATCGTGGTCATGAAGGGTGTTAAGCGTCCGAGCGCAGAAGCCGAATCTTTATTCGCTGAGAAAAGGTTGCTTCGAGGAAGGTAGGGCAGGGCTCAGTAAAAACCTTTGCCGATCCTTATCTGCTCTTTGGTGCGCTTCTTCAATTGCTCTTGCCGTAAAGACGTCGACCATCGACTCGAGTAGCCGGAAGAAATGTGCACGCATTGCGATTCGAGATTTTCCAGGATCACGTTGGGTTAGAGCTTCGAGAATATCAGAGTGCTCTTTGCCTCGTGGTGCTGTATCGGTCTTGCAGACCGCTTCATAGACTTCCTTGACCGCAGCAACTTCACTTCTAATTCGCCAGAACATTTGTACGGTATGGAGCAACACTGCGTTACCTGAAGCGCGGGCAATCGTCAGGTGGAAATCGCGATCGGCTTCCTCTGCTACCGCATCATCCTCAGGTGACGTGTTGTTCATGACATCAATGAATGTACCAAGTAGTTGCAGTTCTCTGTCTGTAATGTGCACTGCCGCCAGTGCCGCGCCTTCAGATTCAAGAAGCATGCGTGCTTCGGTAAGTTCCAACGCGGTGACGTTTGGTAGGTCTGCCGCTGAAGCCGCTTGAGTCTCTACAACATAGGCACCAGAACCGGGCTTGATTTCAATACAACCTTCGGTTTGTAACTGAATTTCCGCCGCACGAACTGTTGCCCGACTCACTCCGAATCTCTCTGATAGTTCCCGTTCGGTTGGTAACTTGGACCCAGCATCCAAAGCTTCCTTTGCGATTAAATCGCGAATTCGTACAGCAATATCTTGATATTTGTTCTTGGCATCCAGCATATTCGATCGTCGCCTCAATAACAGCCGGTGTGATTAGCACCGACTGCTGTAAAAGGTTGAGTTTATTGTTAAAACTCCGCTTGGTATCGAGTTAAGACTTACAACTTGATCTTGACGCCAGCAAACATGCGCGGGCCGTAGCTATTCAATTCCGTCAGATAACCCTGCACAGGGATGTACTGAGTTTTTGGTTCATCCAGTAGGTTGATTACCTCTCCTCGTACCGAAATTTGTTTGGAGATTCTGTACGTAATTCTTGCTTCAAGGACTTCGTTTTCGCCTACGTATCGAACCAGACCTGGAGAACTAATGAACTGTTGGAAGTACTCACCACGCCTCTTGTAAATTAACTGAACATCCAGGTTTTGCCAGTCGTAGTAGAGTTGTGAAGAAAGCACGGTTTCTGAGAAACCAAACAGGTTTGCAGGAGGAACTATGCCCACTCTTTGCGAAACCACGTTACCAGATTCGTCAAGCACTTGTGAAGTACCGAAGTTCTGATCTTCAAACTCGAAGTCCGAATTGGCATAGTTGAAACTGATCTTTGTTCCTAGACCATTGAATGGAGCAGGTAATTCAGTAAAGGAACGCGCAAATGTAACTTCAAAACCGGTAATGGTACTGCTATCTGTGTCTGTCCGTGAAGTAGTCACGTCGGCATCAAAGTCATTTCCATCGATAGTAAATGTCTCTACTCGTTGCGCATTTTCATAGCCGCCTAAAAACTGTTTGTAGTACAAACCGACCGCAAGAATCGAGTCTGGATTGGGATACCACTCGACCGCAAAATCTAGATTCCAAGAAGTCAACGGTTCAAGGTCTGGATTGCCGGACGCGTTTGCTGTGCCTACAAGATCGGTGATCGAAGTGGCGTCATCGTCGTCAACTACCAGACGTCGTCCATATCCAAGGTCCGCCGGGTCAGGTCGCGACAATGCACGGAACGCGCCAACTCTTACGAGAATGTCGTCGTCCCAGTCCATCACGAGGCTTGCACTCGGCAGTAGCTCGGTGTATCTTGAGCCACCAGTCACCGAGTGGAAATCGCTCGAATCTTCAGAAATGGAAATTGTGCCATCCTCATTTGTGGAGGTAGTGAATGTGGTTCTTAAACCAACAGATTCGACTACGGTACTCACGACTCGCACACCAAAATTACCTCTGACAGGGCGATCCATGAGTTCTGACTGGTACTTTGCCATCAGATACGCCGCTGTGGTGTACTCCATCACGTCTACATTAAGAACTGAACGACCAGGAGAAGGCCAATTAGGTACGGAACCAACAAAGTGTTCTACCAAGCACAGTGGATCGAAGGTAGCCCATGTATTGCCTGTTCCAGTTGAAATGACGTTCCCGTCATCGTCTACATTGGTAATAAGAGTGTGACCATTGGAAGGTTCTGAGAGGAAACCTGGTTCGGGAAACCGATCATTCCGACATGCCTCGCTGGCACCTGTAATTGCTGCATCAGCGAATGTGCGTTGATCTCGCACTCTAGGAAAGCTTGTGTATTCGAGTTCAGAGAATCGTATCCCTCCCTCTAGTGCGTTGAGAGTATCGTTATCCATGTCGTACTGAAAGTCGGCACGTACCGCTGAAATAATGTTGTCTCGTGCCTGATTGAGGTCAATCCGCGTTCTTGCCGAGTCCGCGAATAGGTCATGATTTGTCACGTCGAAGTTTCGAATGGTGACAAGCATTACCTTGGAATCAGTTCCTCGAAGTGTGTACCAAGCACGAGGTCTGTCGGTGTCTGCTGGAACGTCGTTTCCATAAATGTCGTTGTCTTCTGACTGAAGTCGCGTTTGGAGAATGTGCTCGCGTCTAGAGGTATTGGAATAGGAAATGTCCATCGACAGATCCAATCTATCCGACCACGAATGGGCGATACTAATTCCACCGCCAATATACTCCTCTAATCTTTCTGCATACTGGCTGTGAGTCTCTACACGGCCTTCATTTGCGAAATATCCAATTGAACCGTCCGATTCAGATACGAGAGTATCTGCGGTCAGACCTGGCGTGATTCGCCGATGTTCAGCGAACACTAGATCGTTCCGAACTTCCGTGAAATCTCGATTGGAGTACTGGAAATCAATATTGATATCAGTGCCAGCCGGTGATTGAAGTTGAATTGCCGCAAACATGGAGTCTCGTTCATCACCTGTAATGTTCTGACGATATGAACGTGAGCTCGGAACGAAAATAAACGGAGCGTTCGCGTCGGGTGCGACTCCGGTGCTCGTATCAGCCACAATATTCAGATTACCTGAGCCACTATCACAGTTGCCACTCGAGGTGCGGTAGACACCACCTTCAACCGCTGGATCATTGCGACAATCTCGGTACCCGCTACTAGAGCGATATTCTTGCTCTGGGTTGGTGCTCAGATTAGATTGAATTCCTAGCGAAATCCCTATAGGAGTGCCATCGTCGAGCTCAAATTGATCGATATAGCTCAAAGTAACCCGTCTTCCTTGCTCAACTTCTGGATTGACGAGGTCCGCATTATCCGGATTGTGATTGAGCTTGAGGTCTGATTGGAATCTTCGTTTGCCGTAGGTCAGAGGACGAATGGTTCCCAACTCAATCTGGCCAGAGACACCGCCTTCGATCAGGTTGGCGCTCGGCGTTTTATAAATTTGCAGTTTGTTGAACAACTCAGAAGGGAACTGACTGAAATTTACGGACCGGTCCCCGCTACCGTTGGTTGCTTCACGACCGTTCATTGTGGTTGAACCTAGAAACGGTCCCATTCCTCGAATGGATATTTCCGTAGCGCCGCCTTGTTCGCGATGAGATGCGGCACTCGTGAGTGTTTCAAGTGCTTCACCGATGGAGAGCGCTGGGATGTCCCCGATTTCATCGGCAGAAAGTGCTTCCACAATTTGGTCAGAATTCCGTTTGACTTCGATTGAGTTTCGAATGAGTTCTCTGGTACCAGTGACGACAATTTCTTCAATGTCATCTTCATTTGCCTCTTCTTCTTGGGCAATGGTTACCTGAGGAACGAACATCAATGATGCGCTCGCTGCAACGATAGAAATCGGTATGGATTGCTTGAAGATCAGCTTAGATTTTCGTCTAAGAATGTGCACAAATAACGACATGTATTCCCCTACGTTGTTATGCCAATTTAGAAACAGTTTAAACCAAAACTAAACCTAATTGTCAACCAATTCAGGGTTCAACTAATTATTTTGGTTTGACCAATTTGTCTAACCACTTTCACGCTCTCTTGAATTGATCAAGAACGGGACCTGCTGAGTGGGGGCGCTTCAATGAATGTTGCGTGTGATTCTGAGACCACGAGTGTGCTGGAAACTAAGAGAAAACTCGTTCCATCTAGTAACCTTGTATTCAAACCTGATGCTCGAACTTACCCAGAGATGGTTACGGATGAACTCGACAGGCTTGCTGAATTACCGCCAATCATTGGCTCACGGAGATGGAACATGTTGCCCCCAAAAACTCAGTGTAAAAAAGAGGTAGTCGATGTAGTTTGTTCAGTTCTATAGCAACAATCAAGGTGAGAATGCATCGACAATCAAGATGCGATACCCGCGGTTCTTATACAACGAATAGATCGTTGCGCTTGACGATACCAAGTGTTGGGTATCGCCTAGTCTGTAAGTTGGTCGATTCCAGCTCGGCAGCAGTAGTCGTCACCGGGATGCGAACGTCGAATAGCCATGGCGATAATCTGAATTTCAACAAATTGCGGAAAGTAAACCGTTATGACTAAAAAACGTTGGAACCTCCATTAATTCGACGTGAGATAACGAACCAAGAGATTACCCAGTTTTATCCGATCCTAGGACTTCGTTGTCATGATTCAAAATCACTCCTCAACGAGCTCAAATTGCTCTATGGTCCAGTTTTTTTTAACTTACGGAACAAGAAATAAATAAGTAATAGGGTGACTAGAACAGCACTATAAAATAGGACAAAAATTGGAATAGCATCGCTTAGACTATAAAATCTCAGAACAATCTGAATCAGTCGTGCATTTACTGCTATCGCTAAAAGAACAGCAAAGACTCTTATACAAATCATGAACTTGCGATGCTTTCGTTCCCACTCCAAATTTCGTAGATACCACGCTTTTAGTTCATCGTACATTACGGTTGCCATCCAAGTTTTTGGTTACAGTCGAGTTTATCCAATTGATACTCGAGGTAGAAATCAATGGCCAAAAACCCAAGTGAAAGCATGCCAGATAAAACTGCGGCACCTGTACCGATACCGGGAACTAATAGAAAGCCAGAACTCGCTACGAGAAAATAACCACCAACAAAACCGTTTGCAATCATTTGCACCATAACCTCTCGACAAGCTTTTGCGTCTTCGCAGTCGTTTTCTGCACTGTTTGGACATATTTCGTTGAAATCTGATATGCATCACCATCTGCATCAGGAAGAGGGTTCCCGTTTCCGGGTAAATCCGTACTGAATAACAACGGTATGATAAAGATGAAGATGATGCGCTTACCACCTAGAAACCAGTTTTTCACGTTCAAACTGCTGAAGTTGTTTAGATAGTAGTGCGTTCAATTCAACACGGATTAATAAAAAAAAGATTGTCTATCTCTCTTGGTCGCAAAGGTTGATTTGCTGTAATTCATTGAAATACTGTTAATTCCCAAAGGTCATTCCGTGTACCTCTCCAAGCAACGGTGACTGCTTCGTTAGCTGGTAGCAACGGTCTCATTGACTTGGCGACCGAGATAAATGGTATCGCCAACGCAGTCATTTACGACGAGCGATATGCTCTTTGCCAGGTCAATCACATTGATTTCCTCTAATCCCGCTAAAGTGGTCAGCCGACACGTAAGCATTGGAAGCTATGCGTGGGTGGCAGGATGCTCTTTGCATTTCTCTCACGGAAACTTCAACATGGGGACGCTTCAATGAAAGTCGCGTGTGTTTCTGAGACTACAAGTGTTCTGAGAACCTATGAGATAACCCGTTGCATCTAGTAACCTAGTATTCAGATCTGATGCTCGGAATTACCAAGAGATGTCCCCAAATGAAGTCGATAGGCTTATCTACTCACCAATCATTGGCTCACGGAGATGGAACGTGTCCCATATAAGAACTCAGAGCAAAAGAATGCAATTTGTCAACTCGATAAAGAGTCAACTCTAATCTTTCAAAGAATGATTCGTCCTCGTTTTTTTGGTAGTGAGACTCCGCTACGGGTTGAACCTACTCTGTTTTGAGAGCGAATGTCCGAAGAATCTACTTTTAACAGAATTACTCTATGACGGCAGACACTCAGCAAACATCAACAGTTTGTCCTAACTGTGGTGCACAAAAATTCGGCGCGTTTTGTTCCGAATGTGGACAGAACGATAAAGACTACTCTCGCTCGGTGTTTAGATTAGTAGCAGACTTTATCGGAGAACTCTTTGAGGTAGATTCACGCGCGGTACGGACATTGCGAGCCATGGTTACGCAGCCTGGCAAGTTGGCCTTGGAATTCGCCAACAATCGTCGTGCGAACTATATGACACCCATCCGCCTCTATCTTGCATCAAGTATTGTCTGTTTCTTTTTGTTGTCTTTTCGAGCCGATCTGTCTGTCACGGTTGATCGATCTGATATTAGCCCTATTTGGAAGGCTAGTGCCCAAGCACAGGTGACTTACAAACGTGAAGCTGACTTCGTCAGAAACTTATTTAACCCAAGAATTGCTCAAATGCTTGTCTATGGGCTCGAAATCCAAGGCGAGTCCGACATCGCTTCCGACTTACTCAAGACTATTGACACTTTCATAACGACTGGATTGGACAGTGTAGACGGTTACGAGAAGATAGCATTAGAGACCCAGATTCATATGTTGACCCTCTCCGATGAGGACCTGGAGTACGTCGAACAGCAGCGAGGACGTGCCACACACAGAACCTATTTGATCATGGAGCGGTACTTCAAAAACTCGTGGGACCAGAATAGGCTTGACTGGATTTTGGCATTGCCGGAAGAATCCATACGTCGACAGATTGTGATCGATTCTGTTGACATTCTCACGGCAGGAGATCAGACTCTGAATCTTTTGGAAATCAACTTCCTGAAGTGGCTGGTAGCGGTAGGTAGTCGTCCAAAAGAAGCTTTCGACCGGCTTGTAGAAGCATTGCCAATCGCCATGGTGGTATTACTGCCCCTCATTGCATGCTGTCATTTAGCGGTCTACGCGAGACAGAAGGTATTTCTATCGCATCACCTTATTTTCTCAATCCATCTACATGTGGTCGCGTTCATTGTGTTTGCGATCTTACTTGCAATGCCTCGGCCAGAAATTCAGTTGGAACAGACTCTATTTAGCATCTCCATTAATCTGATCAGCGCCACATTGATTCTCGTGCTGTTTGTACATACATTTCTTGCGTACAAGCGTTTTTATCAGCAATCGGTATTGATGACGTTGAGTAAGTTTGTGTTTCTAGGATGTCTGTACCTAGTGATTTTGGTTCCTTCAGTGATATTCGTCAGCATCTATACCATGGCGTAGTAAGGACTTGGGATACGTTGGTCAGCGATCTAAGACGTAGCTTGCTGATTAACCATAAGGAGCGTTTTGTTGCTGGGTAGAGCGTCGATCACGGGGATTGTTGCCGTTGATCTATCCATGCGACTCATATATCAGAAAAAGACACCCTAAATTCGACCCTGTCAGCCTAGTCGAAACCGAGAATATGCTCGGCTGAAGTATCGACGCCACCAGAGACAATTCAACGAACAACAAAAGTGTCCGTAAGCGACAATGAGTAAATCTCTAAATTAGGATCGAGTATCAGAAATCGCGTGATTCTCGCGAAGATATTGTGTTTGAAAACTAAAACGTAGTTTTAAGACTCGTTTAGCTTTGAATCAAAGCATAGACATAACGATTTATTTACTAAAATCGTAAATTCTTCATACGTTTAAAAACAATAGTGGAAGCACTTTCTCAACTTTGTTTGACGGCATTCTAAGACACCGATGGTTCAATCGATGCAAAGTTCATGTCGGATAGATTCGCTTATCGCGGAATTCTCTATCCACCAAGCTTACGGGCGTTATACGAAAGACGAACACGACACATGGGCATTAGCCACTTCTGAACTTAGAGAGGTCTTGCAAGGACAGACGGCTGTTGAGTTTCATTCTGCGTTTGAAGGCACTGGCATGGCCTCGACTCATATTCCAAGTCTCGCTGATATCAACGATGCTCTGAAACCGCATGGTTGGAAAGCCATTGTGGTGGAAGGATTCATCCCACCAGATGTGTTCATGACACTACAAGCAAGTGCAGTACTACCGATTACCCGGTCAATCAGATCTCGAGAGCAGCTTGGATACACCCCCGTGCCGGACATCATTCATGAAGCGGCTGGCCATCTACCAATGCTTCACCTTGAAGAGTATCGAAGTTTCTTACAACGCTTAGGAGAGATAGGGTCCAGAGTAACGCTTCAGGAAACTGACCTATTGGTCTACGAAAAACAAAAAGCACTTGCCGAATTGCTCGCAGATACTCAATCTGATGCTAATAGGATCGCACAAGCTAAGAGGGATGTGGTATGTGCGGTAAGAGAAGCAAAGGCGCATCCGGTGTCCGCAGCAAGAAGGATTGCTCGATTCCACTGGTGGACAGTGGAGTACGGATTAATTGGCGCAGATCACCTAATCTACGGTGCTGGACTGTGGTCGTCTGCCGGTGAGGTTCGTGGATTTCGTAGAGTACCTCATTACCGACTCTCAGTAGAGTGTTGCGAACAGAGTTTCGATATCGACCACGCCCAACCGTTCTACTTCGTGGCAGATTCATGGGACCATCTCAACTTCGAGCTAGATCAACTCGAATGCTTGACTTGAGACAGACTCCTATTGACTGAGTTAACCATACAGTTGATACATGGAATCGACAGGTACCAGGTAAAGGTCTAGACAAAGCGGCTAACCGAGAACAGCTGATCCTCGGCCTCATCCTCAATGAATCGACTCCCGGCTTGGACATTCTTGAGTTGTATCCCGCCAACGTAAAAATCGTGATAGATCTCGAGCTCTATGTAGATAGCGACTGTGCCACGCGCGGGCACAACACGATTAAGCTCACTGACTGAGCCGGGCTCAACCCTTAACAACTTGGTTTAGCGCTCATATGACGTGTTAAAACTAAAGTACATAGTGGAATATGACTCTTTTAACTTAACTATCACATGTAAAATTCAAATGCTACTTGAAAAATGCAGGTTAAATTCAGGCTATGTATCGACGTAAGTTGGAATTACCAACCGATAGCTTGACATCTTTCTTTTTGTGGGGAGTGCGTCAAAGCGGAAAAACTACGCTCTTGAAAGAGAGGTATCCAGATGCCTTGTTTGTCGACTTGCTCCAAGGTGAGCAGTTCGATCGGTATCGCCGTCAACCCCAACGATTACGTCAAGAATTACAGGTAAATCCAATGGCACGACCAAGTCGTGTGGTCATCGACGAAGTACAGCGCGTACCCGAGTTGCTCAATGAAGTTCACTGGTTGATCGAAAACGAGCAGATCGCTTTCGCCATTTGTAGTTCAAATGCGCGTCGATTAAGGCGCGGTGGTGTGAATTTGCTTGGTGGTCGAGCGTTGAGCTATCGACTACATGGTCTATCCGCGCGCGAACTTCGTGACGATTTCAACTTGGTCCACCTTTTGAACAGAGGTTTCGTGCCTCGTATCTACGACTCTACGCGAGGGCGGGACTATCTCGACGCGTACGTCTATGACTATTTAACGACGGAGGTTGCCATCGAAGCTGAGCTAAGAAACATGCCTGCTTTTTCTGAATTCTTAACGTCTGCTGCGCTTGCTGACACGGAAATAGTCAACTTCAAAAATGTTGCAGCCGACTGTGGTGTTTCGAGTCAAACCGTTAAGAACTACTACGAAATTCTCGTTGATGCCATGCACGGCGATTGGCTACCATCATTCCGTCGTCGACCGAAGCGCCGGGTCACGCAACTGCCAAAGTTCTACTTTTCGGATGTGGGCGTGGTCAACGTGTTGTCTCGACGCAATGAGCTTGAGAGGGAATCGATTAGTTTTGGGCATGCGTTTGAGAATTGGGTGTTCCACGAGTTGCAGACTTATATGGAATACAACAAGAATCGCGAACGGATCACATATTGGAGGTTGAGTTCAGGTAACGAAGTGGATTTCATCATCGGTGACATGCGCGTAGCGATTGAGGCAAAGGCAACAAGACGCACCGCTACTAGACACTTCAAAGGCTTGCGCGAGCTTGTGAAAGATCATCCGGAGGTATCGCGACGAATCCTTGTTTGTTCTGAGGACACGTCGTTTGTTACAGACGACCACATTGAAGTGCTCTCAGAGGATGATTTTGTTTTGCGTCTTTGGGACGGTGAGCTAACGAACTAGGTAAGTTGGAACTTTTTC
>MPMU01000032.1 GCA_002238665.1 Gammaproteobacteria bacterium bin55 | reverse complement strand
AGACGGAACACTTCATCCTCCGAGGTTCTTCAACTCGAGATGGGATGGCGCATGGTGGGGGAGATCATTCAAGACTGAGAATGGTTGGAGTGCGGAGCTGTTCGTACCCTGGAACATCATGAATATGCCACGCCTCTCAGAAGAGAGACACATAGGTTTATATCTGGCGCGTTCTGTTGCGTATAGCAATACGTTTGTGGTTTGGCCGAAGATACACTGGAACTCCAATTTATTCATGGAGTTATTTGAACCGCTCATCGTTGAGGATATTCAGCAAGAACAACAACTTACGTTTTTTCCTTATTCGTCAACCGTATCAGATCTTAGATCCAAGGATACGTCCTATTTCTTTGGAACTGACGTGTTTTGGCGACCTACGCCAAATTTCCAACTCACTGGTACAGTCAATCCTGCCTTCGGTACGGTAGAGGCAGACAAGTTGGTTGTTAACCTGAGTGCGTTCGAAACGTTTCATCCAGAGAAGCGTTTGTTTTTTCAAGAAGATATGGAGAACTTGCCTCAAGCCTCATCGGATGCTCCGTTTAGCTTGCTACACACGCGCCGAATCGGCGGACAACCTATAGCTCCAGGCATCCCTGTAGGTGCCGTCTTTGATTACAGTCAGCTTCGGCAAGCATCTGAAATCAAGGTGGCGGCAAAGTTTTCTGGCAACATCAACCAATTCCGCTATGGACTCCTCAGTGCAGTAGAGGAAGATACTGAATTTCATGCGACACTTGATGGTGATCCTCTCAGGTTAGTTTCCAAAGGGCGAGATTTTCTAGTTTTTAAAGGGGTATACGAAAGCGCATACCGACTCAATCCGGCCATCGGGTTTACAAGCACACAAGTAGACCACCCAATGTTATCAGCACAAACCTATGCACTGGAAGGTAGCCTGATGACTAGCGATGGGACCTATAGTGCTGATGCAACTTACGTTGTTTCTGATACGTCGATGGACGGAAGAGGCTTTGCCTCTATAGCTTCTTTTCAGTACCAAGCAACTCGAACCAGCCAAATTTCGATTACTGGAGGAATGTTGAACCCGTCATTCAATGTCAATCCTTCAGGATACTCTCAACGCAACGATCAAAAAGGTCTGTTCGCTGACTACATGCATCAAGTCTATGAAGCCGGGATTTTTAAGGAAATGAATGGTCACCTAGGTGCCACTCAAGCGCGCAATTTTGATGGGGAGAAGATCGGGTCGAGGATGCAGTACACGAACTATTCAACTCTTAAAAACTTGAACGTTATTTGGTTCGGCTTTTTCAAGAATTTTGATCACATCGATGATCGCAACAGTTATGGAAACGGGTCTTATCGAATTCCTGGAAGCTACAGTTATGGATTTGACTTTGGTACGGACGCAACGCGCAGATTTTCTACCTATCAGTGGGTAAGTTTTGGCAGAGGAGCATTCGGCGGCGATAACTTCGATGCGAGTTTTCAAATGCAGGCGCGACCTTTTGATCGTTGGAGTATGGCGTTTTACTCTCAATACGGGAGTTCAGATAGTTGGGTGCTGCACCGTTACGAAAAGAGCTTCATGGCCTATAAAACCGAACAGTGGAATTTATCGTTAAATTCGTCGGTTTTCTTAACTGCAGACCAATATTTGAGATTCGCGTTGCAGTGGAACTCATTCAGAGGCATTGCAAAAACACCTTACTTGCTACCCGACGACACGGTGATTCTTCGCAGATTGAATGAGGTCAGCGATGAGATTTCTAGCAATGATTTTGCTATTTCGCGTCTCAATTTCCAGATTCGCTACCGATGGGAAATTGCTCCTCTGTCAGACTTATTCGTGGTGTACACCAAGGGTGCGTCCCATCCAGATCCGGTCGGCAATAGCTTCAAAGACATACTGATTGACACATTTGACTTTCCGCAGGAAGAGTTCATCGCTGTCAAATTTCGGTATCGAATCGGAGTTACAAAATCTTTTGGTAGATTTTTCAAGCAGAGAGAGCGAGAAGAGCGACGAGATCAAAACAGGCTACTCACGTATCGGCAAGTTTTTCCAGATTCGACAAATGATTGGAGATGGAATCAGCGGGGGCACGATAGTTCGAACGCCTTTATGTATTCAGTTGATCCCATCGGTCAATGAAAGATAAATCGCAATTGTCCCTAGAAACGATTGAGAATTTACAAGCAGTACAGTAGGGGAGAAGGTGTTTCATTGAGTCTCAAGATAAATTGATATGACTCTTTAAAACTGGCAGGTTTTGTCACTCGAATAGAGTAAACAAATCGGTTACCATCAGTCAGACCCTAGCACATCGTGCCAATACCCAGAGCTCCTTTGGAACTCTCAGAGCTCGCCCATCTTAGCGCTATCCCTACGTCACCAATATGACAAAATGTGTCAGGTGACGAAGCTGATTTCAAATTTTGAGAGATTTCTCAACCCAAACAGTAATTTGCAAGAGTGGGATTTACTCTTCCTTCTCCATCTCCGACGAAGCATGTGCTTGCAGAGCCGTATCTGAACGACTTCCTGCACCACCTTGCATTGCTTCAGCAGCCCGTTTGTTTTCTTGAATCTTCGACATGATTGCTTGACCCGCCCTCATCCAAGTATCGCGATTTTCAATCACGAATTTATTGGACTCTCGATAGTCATGAAGCAATCCGTTAACCTCAGGTATGACATAGCGAGCTACTAAATCCCAACTATTCCTTGTATCTTCTCGGTTCGCCCAGTCGTGTACAAAGCCAATTACCGTTCCAAAACCGCCTGATAGTTCATCTAGCTTGAGGATTTTTTCTACCAATTCATCCGGTGTACCAATAACGTTAGGACTGGACTCTGCGGACATTGCATCTACCGCTTCGTCAGGAGTCTTGAAAATAGTTCCTTCTCCTGCAGCAAGGGTCCCAACTGTGTAGTCGTTGTTGTGGCGGAATAGGCCATGCTTTGCTTGTTCGCGCGCTTTGTCCTTAGTCTCGGCAATGTGCCAGTTCATGACAATTCGCCAATTCGCGCGATCGACGGTCTTGCCGTGCTTCTCAGCTGCCTCTTCTGCAAAACTCCATTGCATGGGGAGAGCATTCAATCCAGCTGTGGAAGTGGATCCAATCGATAACACGCCGGCAGAGTGTTTGCCAGCTAGTGTCATCCCTGAGGGACTGATCAGAGATGCAACTGCAAATTCCAAATCCTTCTGCAATGGCTTTAGCTGAAGCTTTGCATCCCGTAAGGTGAACCATTCCGATTCAACCGTGATTCTCTCATTAGATTCGAGGAGTGTCCGAATAACTCCCATTGCCTCGTCCTGTCGATCTCGAAGAACCATTGGATCTAAACCAATTGTGTGAGCATCCGAGGGAAGTGCGCCTGGACCAGATCCAAACATAAACCTACCCCGAGATTGGTGATCAAGTTGGACGATCCGTTGCGCAACCATGAAAGGGTGGTGGTAGGGGAGTGAAATCACACCGGTACCTAACCGAATGCGACTGGTTCGCTCTGCAGCAGCGGCTAAAAATAGTTCAGGAGAAGCAATTACTTCCCAGCCGGTTGAGTGGTGTTCGCCGCACCAGAACTCGTCGTAACCAAGTCGATCCATATGGGTAACCAACTCCAAATCACTCTGTAGTTGTAGCGTAGGGTGTTCGCCGATTGGATGGTGTGGAGCCAGAAATGCACCGAATTTTTTGTCACTCATTGATTAGATCCATGTTGAATGGGTGAAAATTGTATTTTTTGTGTGACCCCAGCTAGCAACCTTCCGATGTATTGCTTGAATTCAGACTCGACTGACCGAGTTACACGAGTCAAACTAGTCGGGATTGTTGTGTCTAGCAAGCGAAGGAGTAAATATGAGTGAAGAATACCGAGTTATTACTGACCAGCTTCAATTCCCAGAAGGTCCCATTG
This sequence comes from Gammaproteobacteria bacterium bin55, assembly GCA_002238665.1. GTDB lineage: Bacteria > Pseudomonadota > Gammaproteobacteria > Pseudomonadales > Azotimanducaceae > Bin55. Next base: position 23,386 of record MPMU01000032.1, on the reverse strand, counting down.
CTATGCCAGACGGTTCAATCATCCTTGTCGAGATTGCAAGAGGGACACTATCTCGAGTATCTGAAAGTGAGGACATTAGCGTCATTGCAGAGTTGGGTGGTGGTCCAAATGGCGCTGCTATTGGTCCAGATGGTCATTGCTACGTGTGTAATAACGGAGGTTTCAATTGGGTAGAGCGTCCAGGTCGTTTATTTCCAGGATCGCAGGCGGACGACTACTCCGGAGGAAGGATTGAACGTGTCAATCTTGAAACGGGTGAATCTGAAGTGTTAATCAGAGAAGTTGATGGTGAACCGTTGAGAGGACCTAACGACATCGTCTTCGATCGAACAGGAGGGTTCTGGTTCACTGATCACGGAAAAGATAGAGGAAGGGAGCGAGATCGTACTGGAGTGTTCTATGCAAGTGCTGATCTGGCAGATGTCAGAGAGGTCATTTTTCCGTTGGAAGCACCAAATGGTATCGGCCTATCACCTGATGAGACTGAGCTGTATGTTGCAGAGACACCTACTGGCAGACTATGGGGATTTCCGTTGGAAAGTCCAGGCGTTATCAACGGTCCTCGAAAAGATCGGCCTGATGGTGGACGTGTCATCCATGGAAGGATGGGTTATTTCATGTTTGACTCACTAGCAGTTGACAGTGAGGGTGGAGTAGCTGTCGCGACGTTAATAGACGGCGGCATAACTACACTGTCGCCGCACGGACATGATCCGAAATTCGTGTCTCTGCCAGACAGAATAACCACCAATATCTGCTTTGGCGGTGAGAATCTCGCTACTGCTTACATCACAATGTCGTCTACAGGCCAGCTCATATCCATGCCTTGGGATGTGCCAGGACACCCACTCAATTTTCTAAACACGAGGTGAAAAGGATAGCTGAGTTGCTAGAGCATAGACATTGATCAGGTATTTACATCAAGCTTGAAAATTACTTGGAATTCACTAACTGACTACTCTGATCTGTTGCTTTTTGATCATATCGAAATCAATTTCAGCACCTAATCCTGGCTTGTTGAACGCATGGACCAAACCGTTCTCGTCAATTTCAATCTCTTCTACCAAACCGTGTTTTTGAGCTTCGTCTGGAAGGAGCACCTCGAAATACTCGCAATTCTTGATTGCCATGATCAGATGTAAGTTGGCAACGTTGTTCAATGAGTTTCCGCCATGATGTACCTCATAGTTCATGTGAAATGCTTCAGCGAGATGCGCGGTTTTTAGGCACGAAGTTATTCCACCTTTAATTGCAACATCACCGCGAAGGTAATCTGTTGCTTGAGAAGTGATCCAAGGTGCATAAGAGGTAGGACCCGCATTTGGAAACTCTGTCGCCATGATGGGAATCCGTAGTTGCTGTTTGAGCTTGACGTAGTTGTAAATGTCGTCTTCAATCAATGGATCTTCGTACCAGTAATAGTTCAGTTCCTCTACGACTTTGCCTACACGCAATGCGGCAGGGTAGTCGTAAGACCAGGTAGAGTCGAGCATGACTCGAAAATCGTCTCCTACAGCTCTACGGACAGCTTCGCAAACCTTAATGTCAAGTTCTGGAATAGCGGGTGGATGGATCTTGTACGCAGTCCATCCTAAGCTCTTCATATACATTGCTTCTTCGGCATATTCTTCAGGTGTGTCAAAAACTATCGAGCTGGCATAAGCAGGTACAGAATTTCTATATGAACCAATTAGCTTGTGTACTGGAATCCCCGCAGCTCTTCCACCAAGATCCCAGAGCGCTACATCGATCGCACCAATTGCACGAATCATCGTCCCTCGAGTACGACGCATGAGATTTTGCCAAATCCTCTCCCTAGCCAATGGATCTTCGCCAATCAACATGGGCTTCAATCTTTGAACGATGAGCTCGGCATCGTTCTCGCCCGAACCAAGAGCCGATCCTAGGAAGGAATAACCGTCGGTACCGTCGTCTGCGACGATGTGAACTAGCCCCATAACCGTAGAGTGCGTAGCAGAACTTGATATGGTTTTGGTATATCGGATTACTGGTATGTCTGGCCATTCCCAGAGTGTGATTGTTAAATCGGAAATTTTCATTTTTACCTCATGGATTCAACATAGTCATTTGGAGCTTTTGGGTTCAGAAGAAGCGCGAAAACCACACTCCGCCAAATTCAAACTTTATCAGGTGCAATCTTGAAGAGTAGAGTTAATCTGAAAGACCCTTTGATTTTTTCACCTCTTTAAGTTTTACGAAATGAACACAACCTCAAAAACAAACCCCGATTTTTCTGCCGTACATCGATCCTTGCAGGATTACATTGAACGCGATCTGCTGGTCATGGCATCCTCAGTCATATTGAGGGGACAGCAAATTATTGACTTCCACATGACCGGTTACCAAGATCGAGAGGAAGAGATTCCTTTGGCTGAAGACTCGATTTTCCGAATCTTTTCCAATACCAAATTGATTACGAACGTCGCGGCGATGATGTTGTGGGAAGAGGGTGCCTTTTCTTTGGAAGACAAGCTGTACGAGTACATTCCTGAGTTCAAAAATCTGGTTGTGCTTAAGAAAGGATCTACGGATCCAACAGAGACAGAGCCACTGCAACAGCATGCCACGATCAAGAATCTACTGACACATACAGCAGGATTCTCATATGGATTATTCCAAGAATCACCGGTGGATCTGCTATATGTAGGGAACGGCATATTGAGTCCGAAATACACCGTTGAGGAGATGGTTTCACAACTTAGTCAAATTCCACTAGCCAATCAACCTGGTTTTAGATGGCAATACAGTGTTGGAGTCGACGTTTTAGGACGGCTTATCGAGATTTGGTCTGGAATGAGCTTTGGTGACTTTCTGCGAGAGCGTATTTTCAAACCGTTAAACATGACAGATACGGATTTCTACGTACCCCCTGAGAAGGCAAATAGATTCTGTGCTATCTACGACCCTGCCGATATGCTCGATCCCATGGTACCAGGACTAAATCTTGGTACTGACGGTCTGGTCGGTGGTTATCTGCCTGGGAAGCCATTTGAGTCAGGTGGTGGTGGATTGGTTTCTACCATCAGTGACTACACGAAATTCATGCAGATGTTGATGGGTGAAGGCACGCTAGGGGATGTCACTCTGTTGAAACCTGATACCTTGAGAATGATGCATACCAATCAGTTAGAACCAGGAATTTCAGTTCAGCTACCCAACTGGGAGATGCCCAACACCAAGTTTGGCTTCGGTTTTGCGATTAAGGAATCACCGATGGCAGGTGAACCGGATGCGGCGATAGGAGAATTTCATTGGGGTGGCTTGGCTGGCACCCACACATGGATTTCACCGAGGTTAGGAATTGCGGCATTGGTATTCACTCAACGTATGTTTGGCTTCTGGCATCCATTCAGCCACGAATACAAGCGACTGGTTTATGAAGCACTCACTTAGTGAAAGGAAAGGAAGTGGACAATATCTAGAACTACTGATTTATGCTGATTCGCGATGGATTCGTATTTGATCTGACGTGCTTTGATCTCTCACTTAATTCAGATCCATTGTTGTTAGATGGATAGGGTTCTTTGATTACGTTCACGCATCCAGATATCGAGATGGGTCCAATCCATTTGGCGGTCTCCCAATTTCCTTCCTCTTTCCAAAGCTGAAAGACTCACGTATATGCAGGTTATACGGAGCTTAAACGTAGCAAATTATCCACATCGGTCCTATCGTACAGTAGGCCTAGTATCTAGTGCTAGGCAAGGTAGCAAGCGATATACCGAGCCAGGTCATGGTGTGCCTGCTGGACGAGTCGAATGTTTTGATCACCGAGCAGCCTATCCACACAAGGGTAAGTGGCATCCAGCTCCCGGAGTTTCTAAGCAGTGGGTGAAAGCCAAGTCAAAAGCCTATTGCGTATACAGACATACCGGTCCAGCGGAAAAACCGGATTGGATTCGTTGGAGGATGACTCTGATCCTGCACGCCGACAGAGGAATTTGGGATTGGTTTGGTCTTGAGTCCCCAGCGTATTTTAGTTACTTTGTAAAAGAGGGATTTATGGTTCGCTGGTACCAAGACCTAGGTAGTAGAAACGGCACACAAATTACCACGGGCTCATGTGAGAACGATGAATACGTACACATGTCCCTGATCGCTGTGATTCTACCAGAGGGCTATTTCTACACTGGGTTGGGTCCAGTTTCAGTAGACTTGTCGACAAACGAGGTGGAGGATTGTCCATGAGCGAAAGCAGGCCATCCAGTGTAGACGAGCTACTTGACAACGTAGGAGATTTACTGGGTGTAATGCATTCGATAGTCGACATGAACAGGAAGGTCATGATCCGCATGTACAGGCTCGCAGAGCAATTTGGGATTGATTCTTCAGAAAAATTGGATTTCGCGACTGAGCAGGCAGAGAAGATTCATCGCATGCTGTATCAGTGGGAGCAAGAAAACATTGGCACGTCGGATCCCTCTGACCAGAAACCATCTTCGGAAGACGACATCTGATGAATTGTCAAAGGCCAAGTCAACGGACCCGCAGAGGCAGCTATCCATCGATCGGCACACCACCACATGACCTCACGCATTGGAGTCTTTGCTCGATCACAGTCCATGCTACGCGTTGTTGGCACGAAGTCCACTCGCGATGAAAGAAGGTCGACCATCCGATTTGGATGAATTGTCGGACAGTCTGATGCTTTTAGAGGAATTGGTACACAGACTGGTTGACAGCAGCGTTCTTGCGGCGAATCGCACTTTGGAGATTGCACAAAAAATTCAGATAGATATACCGTATAGTCAAGAGGACCTCAACAAAGAAGAGGATCAAATGCGGGAGTCGCTACGAAGATTCTCAGATTTTCTTGAAGGTGTTCCACATATACCTCGCCCATATGATCCTGGACAGTCATCCTCTGGAGAGATTACCTGGAAGGTTAGACGAATTTAGAGAAGCTAGAGTGAGCTTTTTTGAGACACGATCGAGTTCTAAACAACTTCATCTCGTTCTGGTTCGCCTTGAGATGTGTCACATCGAAAAAAGTCCAATGTGGGGTTTGCTAGGATGAAGCGTGAAGCTTGGTGCATTGTTGGGGCTCGTAGCGACAGAATATTTTCTAGTCTGCAATTCTGCAAGGTCTTGATCAATTCGGAGTGCAACTACCGTTTTTGTTCCGTCTGGAGAAGCTAGCCTTAGATGTCGATGGACTCCTTTGCGGTACGAAAGATCTTGTTGGGCCGATTCTCGATAATCTCGGTCCAATGTGCGACGGAGTGCATGGTTGCCTGTATCGCGTCCTAGTACGAGAATGGTGTAGGTCATGAACGAAACGATTTTGGTACGCTGTTCCTCACGAGTCTGGATTCAAAGAGACTCGGACAGGGTGAGCATTGCCTTATTTCCTAGCGCAGTGTGGTCGTGCCAAGATTAGACGTCTCTTTAATTCAAGGACGATCAGTAGGTTTTCGGCATAGATCCGGCACTAGCGTACTAGACGAGCACATCGTATTGCCTATGTAATCACTGAAAGTGAGGCTTACATATTTCTCTTCTTCAAGTACCAAATAGAGGGCTGCCACTGTCAAACAGGAGAGTGTGAGAGCATTTTTGCCAACGCGATCGACCTTTTTGGGACATTAGTTCCAGTGGAGGAGAGAGGATAGGAAATCCCTGTGTACTCTAGCACCCCAGTTCTCGAGAATATGAAACGAGAATTTCGTTTACTTTTGCTTTGTTCGATCCGTACACAACGACCCTAAGGTGCCATTGATCCGTTTTCGACCTGAGGGTAGAGGTAGACCTCGACTTGCTTTTTGGCCAGGCCAGTTCCAGAGGGACCCGAAACTCCAACTTAGTCAATCAGTCTTTTTCGGACTTGGGATCGAACGAAATCGTCCCGTGTACCAGGCGCAACTGCTAACCGGTCAACTTGGCGGATTTCACTTGATTCCCCCTCTCATTGCCTGAGTAAAGACCACAGACCAGTGAGAGTGTCGAATGACGCACTCGGTTTCTCGTGTCCATGGATTGAATCGGGGTACCGAATTAATTGCTCGTTTGTATTAACGGATTTCTTTCTGATCGATATGAGAAATCGTCAGATGTTTCGATTCTTTATCCATAGGTGTTGAAACCTTTATTGTGTACGCATCCCTGAGATCGAAAACATGTTGATCTGTAAGTTTTAACGCTCGATTTGTCTTCAGGTGGCCGGACAGAGTGGCATCTCTTGTACGTTTGGTACTTGAGCTAGATATTCCTTGAGATGCTGAATAGCATCCAGAATCGTGGTTTCTGGCTCCGTGGCGTTGACCTGGGAGTAATATTTTTAACATAATATAGATTATGCGTAATTAGATCAATCTCAGGTTATTGCGGTCATTGGTGAAAAGAACGTAGTTTCAAAGAGTTATTTGTCATCTATGAGGATTTAGGAAATTGTTCGTAGCTGACGTGCCGAGATTCAACACGGTCTATGCGCGCTTGGCTTCTAAGGAGCACCTAGCGGCTCTGGGCGTCTACAAAACCGATAATCTGCGCTCTTGTCCGACATCACATTCCAGTGCCCGTCAATCAGTCGTCATGCCGTCGCAGAACCTTTACTCTTTCTTCTCAGAAAAACAGAATCGCGTCCAACTGGTGAAAATCTCCAAATGGCTTCTGTCGGAGTGTGGCAGAAATGTGGCATCTCCGTCGAGCTAGAAGAGTCTTTTCTTATATGAGGTGAATCTGACTGAGTGGTAACTCGCAGTCTAAGAGTAAGAATGACTCAGTAGCTTTGCAGGCAACCAGACTTCCTTTTTATGTGCCTCGTAATGCTGAAAGTATCTTGAAAATTCGCTTAACCGCTTGGAAATGAGAATGAACACAACTTAGTTTCCGGAATCTTGGATAAATCACTCGAATTGACTAAGTTGATCCTTGGCATGCGATCGAGCGCTGATCTTGATAACTGCGGCACGGCGGTATTAACGCCTATTGCCTTTGTCTTCTCCAATCTTTGATCATCTAACGCAGCGACAATTCCTCATCTTTATTGTCGTTGCTTGCTCATCTAGATTGTCGTTCTACTGGTAGACCTCCTAAAAGCCAAGTATCGCTTTGACTTAATGAGCTAAGAAAGGCTTAATCCAGTGCAAATGTGGATTTCATTCTCCAAAGTCGGGAATTCAATGAAATCATCAGAACAATACAGAACATACTGATGTTCGCTACTAGCAAAGTCGTCTCAGGACCGAAAAATTGAGCAGATGTTCCCCACAGCATCGCTCCGATTGGCCCAGAACCCATAAATGAGAACGAAAAGAAAGCCATAACTCTGCCTCGTTGGGATTCCGGAGCCTGTTCCTGCATGATTGTGCGAGACATACTCATTGCTACACCTCCGCATGCTCCCCAAAGGAAAACTAGGGCACAGAAAGCCCAGTAACTGATTCCTAGCCCACCTATTCCCAACACAAAAGCCCCTACTCCATGTGCGATCAATAAAGCACGGCCTTGTCTGCGAATCCCTCTTGAAAACAACAGTAGCAAAATGATTGTTAAGACTAATCCAGACGAATTGAACAGACTCAATATGCTCAAGTCGAATGAGGTTCCCTCGTATCTTTCTCGAATGAGTAGCGGAATCGTCACGATATAGGAACCCATAAAACAGATTCCCATTGCGATGTTCTGACCCACCACACTTCGCATAGCGCGATTGTCCCAGACCGTTTGAGCCCCTTCAAGAATGGAAGTTTTCATAACAGCAAGGAAACTACCAGTTTTGAGACTGGCACTGGATTGCGTGTTTGGTAATTGACTAAGTGCAAGTACGCCAAAGCCGACGATTATTGCCTGAGTGGTGATCACAAACACACCGCCTAAAGTGTCCGCAGTTGCTGCCAGCGTAAATCCAAGCATTTGAGCTACAAACTGCATAAGCGTGGCCTTAATCACGGTTCGCTGTATCCGACCGAAAGCCACGTAATTCAGCAGACTGTCTCGTGCTGGCGTGACAAATGCCTGCAATACGCCGATACTTACAGCATAGACGAGCATGATTTCAAACGTGAGACTGTCAGTAAAGATCACTATCGCTAACGCTGCGATTGGTAACACAGCAAGCGCTTGGGAAATCATGGCTACTCGTTTTCCGCCAAAACTGTCAGTCACCACCCCTCCAATCAACATGAAGAGCATTGCTGGAATCAGCAGAGCCATCTGTGCGATACCAACTTTGATTGGAGGCTCAAACAGAACGATTGCGACCAACCACGCAAACATCACGTGTTGAATACCGTGTGAGGCAAACCAGGTACCCGTCGCAGTGACATACCACGTAAGCGGTATGTGACGTTTTCGAATCAGTGCCACTACTTCAGCGTTTTCTTTTCCAGAAAACCGATCCTAGATAGATCTAGCAAATCTCTGTACTGGCAAGTCGGGGATGTTGTGTAATGCACTGCGAGAGAAGATTTGATCGCTCCCCTTTGCGTCCGGTTGCCAGCTCAGATTTCGTGATCTGATTCGTCCAGTGTTCTGTGATTTAGCAAGAACTAAGGGTCTATATAGGTCGAACAGGACTTCCGCCGCCTATGCCACCCGGACCCATGCCAGGGCCACCTGTAGGATCGTCACTTCCAGAATTCATTTCGACCCATCGTGCTCTTCGACGTGCGCGTTCTTCAGGCGTGAGCTGAGTCAACTCTGCGGCACGAGTGCTGTCTTGGAACTGGAGCTCATGCAGTGTGTAGTAGATGCCTTTCAGCTCGATCAGCTCATCGTGAGTACCTATTTCCTTGACTTCACCATGATGCAATACCAAAATGCGGTCACATTCCTGGATTGTCTGAAGGCGGTGGGCGATGATGATAGATGTGCGTCCCTCTGTGAGCTTATGTAATCCATCCTGGATAATCAACTCAGTGCCTGTGTCGATACTTGAAGTCGCTTCATCTAGAACCAGAATCTCGGTATCCGCAGCAAGCACTCGAGCAAACGCAAGCAGTTGTTGTTGCCCTTGCGAAAGATTGTGCCCGCGTTCAGAGAGTTCGGTGTCATAGCCGTCAGGTAATGCCTGGATGAAAGGATCCGCATTGACCACATTTGCAGCCCAAATGGCTCGTTCACGTGTGATGTTCGGGTTGTTCAGAGAGATATTGTCAAGAACAGTACCGGAAAAGATATGGAAATCCTGAAGTACAACCCCTACTCTCTCCCGAATGTCGTGACTGGCCATACGATTCAGGTCAATTCCATCGATGAAAATTTGATCATCATCGAAATCGTAGAAACGGGCCAGTAATCGGATGATCGTACTCTTACCCGATCCCGTGGGGCCGACGATTGCAAGCTTCTCTCCTGGTGCAATCTTGAACGATACATCCTTGAGTATTTGTTCACTGCTTAAATACGAGAAATTCACATTTCGAAACTCAATATGACCTTCTAGACGTTCCGGTAACTCATAGGGTTCTTCCGGTTCGTGCAGGCGTTCTTCCCAATCCAATGCCTGAAAAATGCGTTCACCAGAAGCCATGGATCTGAACAGAGTACCAAAGAGCTGTCCAAGGGCAGTGACAGGCTGAACCATCATGTTTAGATAGCTTGTAAACACGATCATAGTGCCAAGAGTAATCTCTTCCTGGACGACCTTCCCACCACCATACCAGATAATCGCAGCAGTGGCGATACTCGGCAGGCTCATATTGACCATCTCAAAAAGGACATCAAAGTTGATTTGGCGAAATTCCTGCTTACGGTTTTCCTTATTCCTATCTTGGAATTCCTCAAAGTTGTGCTCTTCTCGTCCTGAGAGCTGAACGACCTCGATTCCCATAAGGTCTTCCTGCATGTACTGATTCATCGAAGACACAGAATCACGGATGGCACGCACGATCTCCTTGATTGCCATTCGGAATAGATAAGTTGCTAGAGCACAAAACGGAATGACCAACATCGCAACTAAGGTGAGGTCAAATGCAAAGTCCAACATGATGAACAATGCCATGAAAAACACGACAAAGTCACCTGCATGCTGAATGAAGCTGGTGATCAGGTTGTACAGGTTGTCTACATCGCTGGTGACGCGGGTCATGACGCGACCGACGGCTACATGGTCGTAGAACGACGCAGGTTTTTGTTCGAGAGACGCAAACAACTGAACTCTGAGGTCACGAAGTGTTTTTAAAGCTCCACTTGTAAGTAGAAGCTGTTGTGCAATGCCAAGCAATGACTGTACACAGAACAGCGCTATGTAGAGAATGAGAGCGACGGCCAGTCCAGGAATCTGTAAAAAAGCCATCAAAAATTCAGTTAGATCAATCAGGCCGTAGTCTGCCATTGCGGCATTAGCAGTAGGACTCCCTGGTGCGAGGATCATGTCGATGATGACGCGATTCTGCATGATGGGCATAAGCAGCATGAAAGCGCTGGAGACCAGGACTAAAACTGCAGCAGAGATGAGAGTTACTCGATATGGTTTCGTCCACTTCAACAAACGGATGAACATTTGCACGTTCAGCGCTTGATGAGTCAGTTGGGCATCGAATGCCGAGTAGTTTCGTAGTTTCTCTTGAGAAGAATCAATACCTCGCGCTGCAGCTGCTGACCCAGTTGCTTGCTTTGCGGTATCGCCCGATTTAACTTGTGGATCTGCCATGGATACTAGACAGCCGTGACCTGTTCATCTTGTAGCTTCTCAATCAATCGATCCCGTTTGCTTCGATCTTCGTCTTGATTACTTTGAATTGCTTCCAAGTCTGCATAGTAACCGCCCTTACTTAGTAACTCCTCGTGAGTTCCAGATTCAAGAATTTTGCCATTATCCAGTACATAAATACGGTCTGCGTGTCGTGCAGTGGAGACTCGGTGTGAGATCAGTATGGTGCTCAAATCCGATCTCATGGCGTGCAAACCTTCAATAATCCTTTCTTCAGTCTCAGTATCTACGCTAGAAAAGCAATCATCGAGAAGCAGAATTTCGGTTTGACGAATCAAGCCTCTCGCAAGCGTAGCTCTTTGCTTCTGCCCGCCCGACAGCGTAATGCCTCGTTCTCCCACAATCGTATCCAATCCATACAGCAAGTCTTTGATTGCATCGTCGAGACCCGCTGCATGGGCTGCTTCCCATATCTCTTCGTCACCACGACTTGGGTCGTCATAAGTGAGGTTTTCTTTAATGGTTGCAGAGAATAAGAAAGGGTATTGCGGCACGAGACCTATATGTCTTCGAAGGTCTCGAATGTTATAGTCACAAATATCATGCCCATCTAGGTACACCATACCTCTAGGCGTATCGACAAATCGCACGGCTGCTCGTAGCACGGTAGATTTTCCTGACCCTACCCTACCTAATATCGCGATAGTTTCACCAGGGTCAAGGACGATGTTGACATTGTTTAAAGCCTTGGTCGCTCCACCCGGGTACGTATAAGACAGATTCTTGAACTCAAGACGCCCTTGTACCTCGTCTATCTCGACCGAGCTTCCACTCGAATCTTTCACCTCAGGGATGTAATCGACGACCTCAAAGATTCGTTCCGTCGAAGCCGCGGCTGCAGTAAACATCGACAGTGACCACCCAATTGAAGCAATCGGCTGGGTGACCATCATTAGGTACGCCGTAAATGCAGTGAAGGTCCCGATAGTGATCTCACCTTGAAGCACTAAATAACCGCCGTACCCCAAAATGATTAACGGTGAAATCGTGGTGATTGCGCTCATGGCAAATCCCATGAATGCTTGATAGCGAACGGCTCGATAGTATTTCTTGATGTACTCTGTACTTACTTGCCTGAATCTATTGATTTCATGTTCTTCTTGAGCCATCGCCTGGATGGTTCGAATACCATTGAGATTCTCCTGTGCCAACGTTGAAACCCGTGCCTGCGCTTCCTGGCGCTCTCGGAAGTATGGATACATACCTCGCGCCATGAAAAAGCCAGTGATTGCGACAAAAGGTGTTGGCAGTAAGACATATATGCTCAATTCAACGGACATATCAAACATGTAGTACAACCCTGTACAGAGTGTGAATACTATAGTGGCGAGTTGTACCCATCCCCACGACGCGGCCATTCTCACTTGATTCACATCATTGTGAGCTCTCGACATGAGATCACCGGTCGAGAACAGATTGAAGAAAGCCGGTCCTTGATATTGGACGTTGTGAAAAAATCTCTTCCGAAGGTCGTAAGTAATGGTGATCGACATTCGTCGTAGCACTCGTCGTGCAGGAATGTAGATGATTGCCTGGATTGCTACCAGTACCAGCATCCCCAATGCTGGACCGCTCAAATTGACATCGATATGGTCATAGGTAAGACTATCGATGGCGGTCCTCATCAGCTGCGGAAAATATGCCATGCACCATCGCTGAATAAGCAAAGCGAAAATACAGATGATGAGAATCCACTTATACCTTTTCAAGTAAGGTAAAAGCTTTTTCAGGTGTCCTAGGTGTTTGATCGAAGACCGCTCACGGGTCGGTCCTCCGAAGCCTGAGCGCGCTGCGCCGCCACGGCTACCCACATACATACCGCCCCCTCTCATGTCAAATTCCGACGAATTGAGGAGGACGAGTGTAAGGTCAGTCTAAGGGTATAGGAATTTATTTGTAAGTTGGCTTAACCGCCTAGCAAAACGGAGCCACGGTACTAAAAAATTGAATTTTAAAGTATTTTGTTTCTACAGGATAAATTTGAGCGTCTTAGATCGGGACATTCCACGCCAAAGACTGCGATCAAGTTCAAAGATTTTGCTAGTCTGTTTTCATGGGTTGAAATAACTGATTTACCTGAACGTCCGTGAATTCAGACTGGGTTCCGTCGGGCCATTCGACGATGATTTGATCAACTTTGGAAATCTGTCCTAGACCAAAGGTGAGTGCCAATTCCACTTGACTCAAATAGCTTCTTGTTGGCGTCATTTCCATTTTTTGTGTTTTATTTGAGCTAGTTACCAAAACTTTCGAATTGAACAACGGGTGTCCCTCGCTTGATAGCGGTTTGACACGAATCCAATTGTTTAGCACTGCATTGTCGTTTCGATACAGCGAGGTTCTTCCTGCAACTTCCGAAACCACGATGTCTAGATCGCCATCTTGATCAATGTCTGCGTAGGCGGCCGCCCTCCCAGCTTTAGGCGTATTCAAGTCACCAATTTGCGCCACTTCAAAATAGTAGCGACCACAGCGTGGCCCACATGCCCAGAATATCTGAGGTCTTTGTCGATAGTGTTGACTCGTCTGCACCTGCTGGATCTCAGGTTCTACGTGTCCATTGACACTGAAGAAATCACTGTGTCCATCAAGATTTAGGTCGGCAAAAAACACGCCAAACGTCAATCTAGAACGAGTCGGTGCTCCTATCCCCGATATGATCGCATCGTCACTGAACAGTTCGTCAGAATCTCTGCGGACGTAATACGAGGTCATTTCGTTAGCGAAGTTGCCTATTGCAATTGCTAGCGATTGAATGTCATGGATATAGGTACCGTCGATCCCCATAGCACCCGTAGCCGCCCCTCCACTATCGAATGCGATTCCTCGTTCAATACCTTCCTCAATAAACTGTCCATTTCCTTGATTTATATAAACAAAGTTGCGCACAGTATCGTTCGCCACCACTAAGTCCGTATCTGAGTCATCGTCTAGATCCAGGGGAAGTACGGCCAATGCTTTACCGACGGGTTGTCCAGTCGCCTGATTGGTGACAAACACCCCAGAAGTCATTGATACGTCTACAAAAGAACTACCGTCATTGAGATACAACCAATTCTGAGTGCCTGCGAAATCTGTTGGAGGACCATACGCTCGACCGATGCCTGTGAGCTGAAAGTTGACATTTCGATCAATTTCTGGACTCCAGTCAACGTAGTTGCAAACGAATAAGTCAAGATCGCCATCTTGGTCGTAGTCAAGAAAAGTCGCGCATGTGCTCCAGGAAGATTCATCTCCACCTACTCCCATTGCGTTGGTTACATCGACAAATCGCTCGCCCTCTAGATTTCGGAGTAGCTTGTTCTTTCCTACGGCAGTCACAAATATGTCTGGATATCCGTCGCCGTTGTAGTCGCCGACCGCAACTCCCATGCCATAAATGGTCAGGTCCAGTTTAGATTCGGTCACATCGGTGAACTTACCGGACCCGTCGTTCTCAAAAAGTCGACTCCTTGAATCTTCTGTGCTATCAGTTTTATCCTCAGACCAGCGAGTTGAGTTGATAAGTAGCAGATCTTCGTCTCCGTCTAGGTCATAATCGAAGAACGCAACACCACTACCCATTGTTTCAGGTAGCAAGCGCTCACCATATGCACCGTTTACGTGAGTGAAGTCAATCCCAGCTTCTTGTGTGATGTCAGTGAACAGAAAGTCCGGTGTCCCGCTTGCTGTGTATTCCACCACTGGGAGTTGTGTCGCTTGTTCTTCTACTGGCGGTGCGCGATCCAGAGTAGAGATGAAATAGATTAGCAGTGTAGTTGCGACTATGCCCAGAACGACCCCAACACTTATCCATATAAGTCGGATTGTCCGTTGGTTCTGCGTAGATTGCTTCAAGGATTTGCATCCAATTCGTAAGCACCGTTACGCTGTAAGTCATAGATCACTATGGGTTCTGAGGCTTGATTGGCTGCCGGATCATTCTGACGGGCAATATAGATTGCTCGGTCCCTTGCGTTGTCATCAATCCGATAAGTCTCATGCTGGGATTGGTGGTATTCCGCTTCTTCGGTCTGCCCTAGTCTCTCAAACACCTGCCACAGTCCGTAGTGAGCTGTCGTGTTCTCAGGATCAATGCTCAATGTGTCTAGGTAGGAATCTCTAGCAAGCCGGAGCCAGTCTTGCTCTTCCTCAGGCGTGACCGCAATCTTCGAACGATCAAAATATGCGAGCGCTAGCTTGTTCAGCAAGCGATAGTCGCGAGAAAAATCGAATCCACGTGCAACGGCTTCATTGAATTGAGTGGCTTCAATGGTTCTAAATTTCGCAATAGCCTCGTCTAGATAACCGTTCTGGAGGTCAATGACACCACTGAACCACGTAATAGACCAAGGGTAGCCTTTCCGTTGTTCAGCAACGCCTAATTGTTCGATTGCCTCGTCTAATCTGCCTTCCTCGATGTATACCCTAGCAAGATTTATGTTGCCTTCTCCCCTGCCCAGCTCCGACACCTCAAGGAATGCATGCTCTGCTTGGCGAAGAGCACCGCGTTTCGGTTTATTCAGGAAGCCGATACCATAGTCGTTCCATCTCAACCACTTAGGTCGACTAGGTGCTTTTCGTCGTTGCGTAGATTCAAGTGTTGGGTCGTCAATTTGGTCAATAGGAAGCACGACGCTGTCGCTGGAGATAACTGTAATAGGCAAGTCATTGTTTCTAAAGTGTTCTCCTTGAATTGCCTTCATGTAGGTTGTGTCGAACTTCCGATAGTTCAGTTTTGTTTCGATTTCAATCGAGCCGGTAAGATCTTCTGGAAGCTCTATGGCGTAGTGCACCACAGTAGCACTTCCTGGACCAATCTGATTGTCGTATAGCTTGACAAAAATATCTTCAGCATTTCTGCGATCGATGCGATTTCCATTACGGTCTATCACGTAAGCATTGACGAAATGTGACCAGTGGTCTACGTTACCATCGGCCTGACGAATACCTCCACTTCGTCCGATGGTCTTGCCGTTATTTTTCACGGTTATATCCATCCAGACTTCATTGGAGTCCGCAGTACCTTCGGTGAATTTGTGCCCGACGGAAACGGAGCGGAGAACGACATCGAAGACGTAGGCTTTTCCGGCATTGATAGTCGGAAGTAGCGGACCGATCGGGGCTTGAAGTTCACCTTCGATACTCTTTCCTTCTCTAACGCCGAAAATGTCGACTATCACTGAATCCTTCAAGATATCTTCGTGAGGTTGTAAAGACTCAGGAGGTAAATCTAAGAGGTGTTGTAATGCGGTATTTGCAGCCGGAAATTGATGATGACTTCCAGCTAAGGTTTGCAATTCTTCGGAGTATTTCGAGCCAAAGTCACCTGACACAAATGCCGGCATATGACATTCGTTACAGTTCTCTATCGCTTGAGGTGGATAGTAGAAGCTAGTTATGCTGTGTCCGGAAAATCCACTAAGAAGAAATGAATCGTAGTGATTTTGACCCCTCAGCCACTTGTAGTGATTGAGATCTTCTGGTAGATGAACTTTGTGGCAAGTACTACAGAACTCCGCAGATTCATGGAATGGTTTTAAGAACGTTTTCTTATGGAAGTTCGGTTTACCTTTAATCAGTAAGCCATTGATCCAATCTAATAATTCATCGTTCCTCATTGAAAATGGGTAGTGATCGGGAGGCTCAATCGTGAATGCAGCATTACCCCGGACCGAGTCGACCTCAATGATCGCATGGCACGACAAGCAGGTAATACCTGCTTGCCCAGTCCAATGATTCACGAAGTCAAAATCTGGATCATCGAACAAGCCACTGAATAGTGGTATTGGATCGTGGCAACCAGCACAAAATCGAGCAGCTTCGACATGGCCGTCCCTTTCAAGGACCTTCTCTCGGGTTTCCGCAACAGTAAACGCGTAGGCAGGATTATTGAACGAGGCCCATTTGTGCGCGCTTACCTGCCATTGTTGATGTATGTCTGAATGACACTCTGCACAGTATTCGTCCGTGGCGAAAACAGCTGGATCAATAAGTTCTGGTGCGTTCAGCCTTGCTAACGAGGGTTCAAACGAAATCGGTTCAACGACTTCACTACCCGATTGGTAAGTGAGTACCGCAACTCCTAGCACCGAGAAAGCTGCACTTAGGACACCGACACTCACCCCAGCTTTCCATCTAATCTTCGGACCGACGAGTCGATGAAGGACGAATATCCAAATAACTAAGAGAGGCAAAATCACATGTGCCCAATAGACAATTTGCCTTATTTCTGAATCCTTTAACTCAAAGACTGGTAGTCCTCGAGTTAGTGCAATTCCAGTAATGAAAAGCAGCACGATCGAGACTGCGAGACTCAATCCGAGACCTACTGCAAGTTTGTTTGGTCTGCCAATGGCTCTCTTCAGGTGGAAACCAATGAAAAACAGGGTTGGTCCGATCAGCAGAACGCCGAGAACGAGATGTACGAGAAAGACATACTGATAAAGCAAATCTTCTAATAAAGTGCCGGTAAGCCATTGAAAGAACGTGACAGCGCTTAGGTACAGTGAATCCAGCACCAGCAACGATGTAAGCAATAAGATGACCACAAGCAGTTTCCTCAAGTTTGCGGAAACGACAGGGGTTGGTGAAGCAGTTGGCAAAACGAGACTTAAGCGCTAATCAGTTCTGAATATGTCAGTTATTGAACTAACCCGGTGAATTTGTTGAGAAAGCTTAATGGTTACAGGCCATTACTATCGGACTTGCATTAAGTTTTCACACATAGTGGAGTTAACTTCCTCATTGAACAGATTACAAAGGTTGGAAGTTGTAGCTTTCGACACTCGCAATGTGGCACTTTTCCTAGGCGATAACTCCATTAGAATTTAGATTAGATGGTGTCAGTCCTATCGCCCCTCCACAAGGTACGGGACCGAGTACGTGGGGATATTAAAAGGAGATTTCGGTTATGTCGTTTCATTCCAAACTGAACTTTTTACCATGTGCAACTCCTTGGAAGTTGATACTTGGCTTGGTAGTCGCCGTATTCGCGTGTACTACTGCGTTCGCAGCACTCACCTCAGAAGGTCAGTATGTAGTTAATAGCCTAGTGTTAATGGTTTGGGGCGCATTGGTCATGTGGATGTGCGCTGGGTTTACCTTGCTCGAGGCGGGGTCTGTACGAACAAAAAACGCCTCTATGATCTGCATGAAGAATATTGGTCTCTATTCGATTGCAGGGATCATGTACTTCGTGATTGGCTATAACCTCATGTATGTTGGGGTTGAAGAATCAAGTTTCATCGGCACCTTTGCATTGTTCTCTGCTTCTACCAGCGCAGAAAACCAGTTGCTGGGGATGGATTCTCCCGTTGCCTCCGAGCAGATTCTGTCGAAAGGTAATGCCAGTATGGCGTTTTGGTTTTTCCAAATGGTATTTGTGGCGACCACAGCTTCAATCATCTCAGGTTGCTTGGCTGAACGCGTCAGACTATGGGCGTTCTTCCTTTTCATTGCAGTCCTCACTGGGTTTATCTACCCAATTATTGGCTCCTGGACTTGGGGCGGTGGTTGGTTAGCAAATTTAGGTTTCTATGATTTTGCCGGTTCCACGATCGTTCACTCAGTTGGAGGCTGGGCAGCACTCGCTGGTGTGCTTCTTGTCGGTGCTAGGCTAGGAAAATTTAAGTCGGACGGTACTGTTCAACCTACACCACCCTCCAATGTGCCGATCGTTACTTTGGGCGTATTTATCCTTTGGCTGGGATGGTTCGGATTTAATGGCGGTTCAGTCCTCGCACTTGCTAGTGCCAAAGACGCGATCCTGATGAGTACTGTATTGGTAAATACCAACCTGGCAGCAGGAGCGGGAGTCATTCTTGCGATCACCATCTCTAGGCCAGTCTTAGGACGAGTTGATCTACTTGCGGTATTGAATGGTGCAATCGGGGGTTTAGTGGCAATTACTGCAGGTCCCGATACGACCAATCATATAGCTGCTATATTGATAGGTGGTGCCGGTGGTTGTATCGTGGTGCTAGGCATGAAATTCCTCGAAATCGTCAAGGTCGATGATGTAGTAGGAGCCGTACCTGCTCACCTATTTGCTGGAGTCTGGGGTACGGTCGCTGTGAGCTTCACGAATCCAGATGTGAGCTTTGTGAATCAGATCATTGGCGTCGTTTCCATTGGTGCATTCGTTTTCGTGGTTTCGCTACTCGTTTGGTGGTTAATCAACCTCGTTATCACACTCCGAGTTACGGAGCTAGTCGAGCAATTAGGTCAGGACGTTGCAGAACTAGGTATTGAGGCCTATCCAGAATTTGTACTGATGCCCGATCAAAACATCATGCCAGATGACTCGTCAGACTATAAGTCATAGTATTGCACGAGTCCTATTGGACTCTTTGTAGCCAGAAAAGAGGACCTAGTGTGCTAGGTTCTCTTCTTTGGATTTCCCTCCTTTGAGGAGTACAACTCTTTGATTCGGCTGGATTCGGTTGAATTCCTCAATGCTTCCATCACCCCAATTCACTTGCAATCGCAATGGTCCTCTTGATTCTCCAAGTCCAAATTGAATCCAAGGGGAATTTGCGGCTAAGTAGCTACCTCCGGTTTGGACGATTCGAGTTATCGATCGCTCGGAGGTAGTTACTGTAACTTTGGCATGGTATGCGTCTCTACCGTGGTCACCGAACAAACGAAGTTGGAGCCAGTTATGTACGTTCTGAGTTTTATTCATTAAGACATAGGGTTTTTCGTCGCGATTTACCACCACAATGTCCATTAATCCATCGTTGTTCAGATCACCCGTTGCAGCCCCCCTACTCGTGTGGATGCGCTCTCGCGAGAGTATGTTCAATGAGTCAGGCATATGTTTAAAGGCTCCTGTGGAGTCTCGCATGAACAGAAGATTCTCCTCGGCATAAGGATCTGCGACCTCACTCTCAGTACTGTAGTTCACTCTACCGTTAGCAAGGTATAGATCAAGTTCACCATCGTTATTGAAATCCTCTAGCAGTGTTCCAAATCGGGTGTAGCCTCGACTAACTTGTGCGAGACCGATCTTTGCTGTTGCAACCTTGAAATACGTTCCTTCATTTTGAAAATAGGAATCTGTTTCCCCTTCGATGTTAACGACCAGCAGGTCGGGGTCAGAGTCGTTATCGAAATCCCTCGCCACTATACCCATACCAGCTTTGGCAATACCTTGGTCATCCATAGCTGAACCCCAGACGATCGACATGTCCTTGAACTGCATAGATCCCTGATTAATCCACAGCTGATTGACTGTGCGATCATTGGCAACTGCAATATCGAGGAGATCGTCGCCATTGAAATCTGCAACTACCGTACCTAGTCCATTGCCATATGCCTCAGTCAATCCAGCAGATTCAGTGACTTTCGTGAATTGACCATTCTGATTATTGAGGTAAATCTGATCCTGTGCTGGCCGGTCGTAGTTCGTCGGATCGCAGTAATTTCTGATCCCGGTGCCGTAGTCATAGCACTCCAATTCCCGTTCTTTTGTCCAGTCAATGTAATTCACCACAAAGAGGTCTAGGTATCCGTCATTATCAAAGTCTGCAAAGGTTGCTGAAGAACCAAAATTCGGATCACCTACTCCAGCAAATTCAGTTTGATCAGTAAATCGGCCATTACCTTCATTCCTAAGTAAGACGTTGGGTCCGACATTGGTTACATAGATGTCCACATCTGCGTCGTTGTCGTAATCTCCCGTAGCAACGCCTATGCCATATCCCGTGTCCTCACTTCCGGATTTTTCTTGCAGAATGAATGTGCCATCTCCACGATTGAGATACAACTCATTGGATTTAGGCGGTTGTTGTGTATCCAGCGACCCTGATTGGATGAAGTAGAGATCCATGTGGTTGTCGTTGTTGAAGTCTGCTATCGCAATTCCCCCACCCATGATTTCTGGAAGGTAGAAATTACCAACCGCACCCGACTGGTGGACGAACGAAACCCCGGCTTGATCAGTACGATCTTCAAACCAAGGATGTTTTTCTGCCGGCGAGCAAGCTAGAAGTAGCATACACATGCCGAGAAAGACTAAATATCTCAACGTTTTGAATCAGGTGATTGCGACGACTGACTTGGTACTCAACGATCGAAGTATTGCTTGGTCAGTTTCAGTGATCTCGTCTAGGAGATTGACGCTCTCTTTACAGAGCCTGTGTTTAATCATGTACGGTACTTAGTCGCTCTATCTCTCCTTGAAAAACTCCCACTTCAGTCAAATCTACGCCTAATTCAATGAGTTGCTGCAGAAGCTGATTAGCTTCGGTTAACTGACTTTGCTTAATCAAGACTTTCACTAGTCCGATGTAGCCATCTGCAAATTCTGGATCTAACTTGATGGACTCTCGAAACGACTGGTCAGCTTGTTCGTTATTTCCCGTTGCGAAATGAATGAGTCCTTGCCAATAGTGTGGCAACGGATTGGTAGCATCTAACTCAATCGCGCCTTGGAAGTAGCTATGCGCTGTCTCGGTTTGTCCCTCTTGTAAAAAGACGATTCCGAGCTGAATATATAACCATGGCTCTTCACTGCCTAGCTCGATCGCTCTTAAAAATTGCTTCTTAGCCGCAGAGTAATCGTTTTGAGCGATATGAAACTCACCCAGTAACTCGTACAGCAAGGCGTAATCGGGAAATTGCTGAATTCCTTCGTTCAAAAGTTCGCGCACTCTTTCTATATTTCCCGCGAGACGATTGGCTTCTATGGCAGTCGTCAGAGTCCCTTTATAGGTGTGGTATTTGCGGTGTAAGTTCTCCGCACGATCCAACGTGAGAGGATCAAGAGGAGACTTTAATTGAGCGCGAATCTGCCCAAGTTGAGCTGAGATACTGAAGCTAAATTTTTGTTTCTGCATTGATCTTGAGTCATACCATCCTGGGATGCCTGAGTTCGTAGCTAGGCGGAAGAACTCACTAGCAGCCTCTGAATCTTGGAGCTGCTGATACGCTCTGCCAAGAAGACCCGCCACGTATGGATGAATCTCTGAACCTCTGAGGTCAGCTAATTGATTGATTACTTTTAGTGGCAGATCCATCGCCATGTAGACGCGCGCTAATCCTATTTGACTTGCCTCTTTCTCACCATTGGTGTAGGCGTTTTCATATGCGGATTTTGCCGACTCAAGCTCGTTGAGTTCCAGATTCCACTCCCCTAACCACATCCAGGCAGGAGCGTAACCTGAATCTATACTCAATGAATGAGTAACTCGTTCAATAGCACTCGCGGTCTCTCCTCTCGCTGCATGTAACAGTGCTTGAAAATATGACCATATCGGATTGGATGGTTCGAGTTGTTCACATTCAACGTAGCAGGAAAACGCTGCACGTGGGAAACCGTTCATTTCGTACGCCATTCCAAGTGTCCCGAGGTCTACAACCTCGCGGGACGCAGCAGTATTTTGCAGTGCAGTTAAAGAGGTCTTGACTTCTTCGTCAACTTTCTCAAGTGAGACATCGATTGGACATTCGTGATATTCGCTATTTGTATTAGCCTGTGCGAGAACACACCACAACAAGCAACTACATAATGCCAAGAGCTTGGCGAAAGGTTTTGAACTCAAGCTAGTAAGTCGCTAAACCGGACTCAAATCTCGTGTTGTACTTTGCGTGCAATTGATCGCGTCGTTTTGATTCAGCGTCACTCAATGAGGACAAGTTAGGTAAAGGTTCCACGATTTCACCGTCCTCCGTGTACAGGTCCATGTCCTTTGCCCAGCCACGGAAATCAAGCACATAGTATCGATTGAACCCTTCAACAGGTTCATCTAACGATGCAGAGAACTGAAGATGGACTTCCTCACCGCTTCCAATCACCGCAACTGCACTATCCGTAGCTTGAATCAGTTCCAACACGTCTCCTGTCCGCGAATAGAGACCCTTTGCGTACTTAGCGTCCCAATAGGGGCTTCTATTGTCATAATCGTAATACGGCACCCGCTGAGAATAAGTGGAACGCTCCGCGAAGCCGCTACGTAGTACTTTGCCATGGCTGGGTTCGATCCGCTGATGACTGATCTCAGCGCTTGGATCCTCATAGACAACTTGGACGAGGTCCCAATACACTTCCATATTCGTGGAAAGTCGAAGACGGATAACTCCTTCAGGTAAATCATTGAGAGGTAGAGTCATTTGCTTGGGCATCCCCGCTGGGTATCCAAAAGACTCAATCAAAGTTTCCCATCTACCATCCTCAAAACCAATTTCAAGAGTTGGTGGGCTATACGTTTTGCCACTTTGAGAAGCTGCAAAAACAGTTTGTGAGTATGGAAATTCCACCCATCCTTCAACGAGTAAAACTGCGCCTTTCGGTTTTAGAGGGTGTTCAAATTCAAGCTCCAGCACCGTCGGTTCTCGTAGCAGTCCAATAAAGTTTGGATCTTTGTTTTTTAAAGGTGGTGCTCTTCGATCAACTTGGAGAATTTCTGACGTTACATCTGTAGATTTATTGAGTATCGCCTTGATTGGTAATGCATTCTCAGAATATACGATTGGCCGTCCGGATGGTTGATCCGTATTGACCGCATAGCGTTCGTCGATTACGAGTGAATGGGATGAAGGAACATCGTAAACATCAATATACGCTGCATCCAGATAAAGAATCTCCTCCATTGGCTCGCCAATCTTGACTTCGTAAAAACCGTCCTTTGCGACGAGCAGTTCTGGCTTGAGAAGTAACCTCTCGTAACTTCGATAAGGTGCATTTTGATCCGGAGTATGGAAGAATCCAAGTGCTGCGACACCAAGCAC